>CAZNWW010000107.1:0-9412 GCA_964576155.1 uncultured Myxococcales bacterium
TGCTGCGAAGGAGGACCCCTGCCGCGCTGCCCGAATCCGTTTCGTATCCAGGGCCTTAGTGGACTTCGCCGGGGCCGACGGCGCCGGGGCCCTCGACGAGGCTCGGCGCCACTGCGGCAACCGTGAGACCTCCCAGCTCTCGCTGGTACGTTACGCGCTCGCCGGGAACGACGAGGGCTTCGAGCGGGTTCGTTCTCTCCTGCTGCAGAAGGATATCGAGGCGGAGCCCCTCCTCGCCGCTGCGGTTCGGTACCAGGGCTCCGCCGCGGAGACCCGGACATTGGCGAGGAGGTGGGATGACGGTCGGGACCTGCACGCTGGCCGGATCCTCCTCAGGGAGGCCACTCGGCGGCGGGATCTGGACGCGGTTCGGCGCCTGGCGGGGGAGGCGGCCGGAGAAGGCGGCCCGGGGCGAACCCTCGCCACCGTCGCCCTGGTGCGGGTCGGCCTCGCAGACGAGGCGCACGGCATCCCGACAGAGGGTGAGGCAATTCTGCGCGCCCATCTCGACGTGTTCACGACGCTCCAGGATGCCCTCGGGCAGCGGGCCCCGGATCGAGGCGCCTTGAAGAGAGCCCTGGGCGTGCTGGCCGGGATCGAGCCGGGCACGACACGGAGGGTTCGGTTCATCGCCGATGCGGTGGCGGGGCTCAGCGCCGCTTACGCGTCCGTCGAGGGGCTGGAGTTGGAGATCGACCGCCTGACCAAGGCGGGAACGCGGCTGCTGGATGGGTCTGACGATCCGGTCCTGGATCTCGGTGTGATCGTTGCGCAGCTCTATGCTCTCGAAGCCTGGCACGCGTTGGATCAGACGCTTGATCATGCCCTGCGCGTTCACTCGGCCACGCTGCACCCGGGCATCGGAGTTGCCGCAGCCCGGATCCTACTCCTGGTCGGCGCACGGCTGGGTGACGTGGATCGGGTGCAGCAAGCCCACGCGCTTCTTCGTTTCAGGCTTGAGATCGAAGGGCAGACCACGGCTGCGGACAGGGTCGAGGCCGGCTACCTGGCGTTGGCGGCGGAACTCTATCTCGGTGTCCATGGTGGGGCAACCGCTGCGGTCCTGGAGGAACTCGCCAGGCGGTTCCAGGACCTGGATGAGGCGGCGGGGGCCTCCCTCTCGCCGTCGGACCGGTCGGTGCTATATGCAAATCTCTTCAGTCTGAGCGGATCCGCCGTGCCGAGCCGTCGCCGGCGTGCCCTCGCCGACCTCTGGCGAGCAGGGGCAGGGAAGCCCCTCACCCTTCTTCTTACCGCGCTGGATCGCTGGTACGACGGCCGGTATCTCGAGGCTGCCCTTGTGCTGCGTCTCCTCTCGTATTCCGGGTGTGGGGACAGCCTCACCGGCACCGCCGCTGCGTGGCGGGACGCGTTACGCCGGCGCTCAGGTGCCGCTGTCCCTCACGAGGGGCCGGTTGGCTCCGCGGTCACAGGTCCGTTCAAGATCCTGGTCGACGGTGATCTCAGGACCCGCATCCTCATGGGTTGGGACGGTCGCCTCCAAGTCGAGATCCACCCTGCCGACAGGCTCCTGGTCCTCCCATCCCCCCCCACATATTCTGGAACCCGCTGAAAAGTCAGGGTAAATGAGAGTATCTTGCTCATGCTCGGGGTGATCCTCAGGTGAGAATCGGGCTATATAACACCCAATTTGCTGTCTGGCAAAAATATGGAAGCAAAACAGGCGCTTGGTGGCATATGTAGTGGTTGGGCCGACAAAGGGTACAAAATGTGCGATCCTTTTTCTTGACAGGCCGGTGCCCCAATCTATGATGGAAAACAGGTTGGTGGGAAATCACCTTTCTCCTGCCCAGATTAGATGAATCGAGCGGTCCGGATCATCGGGTCAGAGTGTATTAGTGCGCGGAGGGATTGGACGTGGACGGAACCTTCAACTCGAGCGGCGGCGACGATCGGAAACCACCCCCGTCGATTCACCCGAACCTCTTTCCAGCCGACCCGGCGACGAGCACGCCGCCGGATCAGAAGCCTGACCAGAAACCACAATCGACCTCCGAGTTCCATTTCCTGCGTGGGCGCACCTTCGCTGATGACGGGATGCACCCGTACAAAGAGCAGGTTTGGGAGGAGCGGGAGATCATCATCCAGAACGAGAACGGTGAAGCGGTCTTCCACCAGGAGGACACCGTGTTCCCGGCCGCCTGGACCCAGATGGCGTCCACCGTGGTGGCCTCGAAGTACTTCCGGGTCATCGAGTCTACGGGAGAGCGCGAGAGTGATCTGCGTGCGCTCGTGGATCGGGTGGTGGACACCGTCACAAGCTGGGGCGTCGAGGACGGATACCTGGCGAACGCGGACGAGGGGAAGATCTTCTCGGATGAGCTCAAGTGGCTCCTGGTGAACCAGCACCTCTCGTTCAACAGCCCCGTGTGGTTCAACGTGGGCATCGAGGAGAAGCCCCAGTGTTCAGCCTGCTTCATCAACTCAGTCGAGGACCGGATGGGTTCGATCCTCGACCTGGCAAAGACCGAAGGGATGCTCTTCAAGTACGGCTCCGGTTCCGGCGTGAACCTCTCCCCCCTGCGGTCGAAGCGGGAGACACTGTCCGGTGGCGGCAACGCGTCCGGCCCGGTGAGCTTCATGCGCGGCCTCGATGCCTTCGCGGGCGTCATCAAATCCGGCGGCACCAACCGCCGGGCCGCCAAGATGGTGGTCCTGGACGTCGGTCATCCCGACATCATGGAGTTCGTGCAGTGCAAGGCCTCCGAAGAAGACAAGGCCCGCAAGCTCATCGACGCCGGCTACAGCGGCGGGCTGGACGGGGAGGCCTACAATTCGGTCTTCTTCCAGAACGCAAACAACTCGGTGCGGGTGACCGACGCGTTTATGCGCAAGGTCGCGGAAGACCGTGACTGGACCACCCGCTTCGTGGCCAGCGGAGAGCCCGCAGACACCATGCGGGCCCGTGAGATCATGCAGGCCGTGTCCGAGGCCACCCACTACTGCGGGGATCCCGGGCTCCAGTTCCACGACACCATCAACAAGTGGCACACCTGCCCGAACTCCGGTCCCATCACCGCGTCCAACCCCTGCTCAGAGTTCATGTTCCTCAACGACACCGCGTGTAACCTGGCCAGCCTCAACCTCATGCGGTTCATCGAAGACGGGAAGTTCAACACCGAGAAGTTCGAGGTCGCTGTGCGCTTGTCGTTCCTGGCTCAGGAGATCCTCGTGGATCGGGCCAGCTATCCGACGTCACAGATTGGAGAGATGAGCCACCAGTACCGGCCTCTGGGGCTGGGTTTTGCCAACCTTGGTGCGATGCTCATGGCCTTCGGGTTGCCCTACGACAGCGACGGCGGGCGGTCGATGGCCGGCGCGGTCGCGGCGCTCATGACCGGCGCGGCGTACCGCACCTCTGCGGAGATCGCCAAGCGCAAGGGCACATTCGATCGGTACTCGGAGAACAAGGAGCCCATGCTCCGTGTCATGCAGATGCACCAGGAGGCGCTGGACAGCATCGGACCATTCCCCGAGCCCGAGATCCTCGAGGCGGCTCGGGTGGCCTGGGAGCACGCGGTGCACATGGGTGGACAGTACGGATACCGTAACGCGCAGGCGACTGTGCTGGCGCCCACGGGGACCATCGGCTTCATGATGGACTGTGACACCACCGGCGTGGAGCCCGATATTGCGTTGGTGAAGTTCAAGAAGCTCGTGGGCGGCGGGATGATGAAGATCGTCAACAACACCGTCCCCAAGGCCCTCGGCCGTCTGGGCTACGACCCGGAGAAGGTCCAGGAGATCCTGGACTACATCGAGAACACCGGCACCATAGAGGGCGCTCCGCATCTCGAGGAGGACCACCTGCCGATCTTCGACTGCGCCTTCGCCCCTGCGAACGGGGAGCGCTTCATCCCTTACATGGGCCACATCAAGATGCTGGCCGCGGTGCAGCAGTTCATCTCCGGGGCGATCTCCAAGACCGTGAACGTCCCCCGGGAGACCTCGGTGGACGAGATCCAGAAGACCTACATCGAATCCTGGGAGCTTGGCCTCAAGGCGGTAGCGGTGTACAGGGACGGGAGCAAGGGTGTCCAGGTTCTGTCCACCAAGCAGGACGACTCCTCTTCCAAGAAGGGCTCCGTCAGCGACGAGGTCGTGGAGATGCGGCCTGCGAGGACCAAGCTGCGGGACGAGCGCGTCGCAGTGACCCACAAGTTCAGCATCTCGGGGCACGAGGGCTACATCACCGTGGGAATGTACGAGGATGGGAGCCCCGGCGAGATCTTCATCGTCATGGCGAAGCAGGGGTCTACGGTCTCCGGGCTCATGGACGCCTACGCGACGAGCATCAGCCTGGCCCTCCAGTACGGGGTGCCCCTCCACATCCTCGTGGACAAGTTCACCCACCAGCGCTTCGAGCCGTCAGGGTTCACCACGAACCCGGAGATACCCATAGCGAAGTCCATCGTGGACTATATCTTCCGATGGCTGGCCGCAAAGTTCATCGAGGGCAAGGCCAACGCGGCCCGCATCGCGGCCGCAGCCCGCGATCCAGGGGATCTGGCCAAGAGCATCGAGGAGGCCGAGGCCGTGGATGGCTCCGCCAACGCCGAGAAGATCAGGAAAGCCAACGAGTTCGAACAGGTCGGCGCCGCCTCGAAGATGGTCTATCTCTTCCAGGAGGACGCCCCGTCCTGCCACAACTGCGGCGACATCATGGTCCGCAACGGGTCTTGCTACCGTTGTCCCACCTGCGGAGAGACCTCCGGCTGCTCCTAGGGTTCGGGGTTCCTTGGCGGCGGTGGGCTCGGAGCCTCCCGCTCGGGGCGCACCGACGCCGGCGTCACCCCTCACCCTGGAGCAATTGCGTAGCTGGACGTATCCGAGCCGGGGAGCCTGCGACCCGGACTCCCCACAACCGCAACCACCCCCGCCACCGCAAGATTCGAGCCGGGCTCCCGGCTCGGATTCCTGGTCGCGGGCTCCCGGCTCGGATTCCTGGTCGCGGGCTCGTTGGGTCGGGCTCGGGCGGCGGGGGACGGGTAAGAACGAAATATGGAGTTGTGGTTGAAAGTCCCGCAAGTCAATATCCAGCGCACTCGTTTCCCCTCAGGATTTTGTGCCCGGCACAGGAGAAGACGTTCGCACGCTCACGTCTGGGATCTGACCTACGCCGGTACCTTCCCGGTGAACACCGTGTACGTGAAGAAGCCGTAGTAGTCGTCCCGGTCGAAGAGGTAGTCCGGCGATCCCGGGCCGGTGAGGCGTATGAGCTCTTTCCAGTCTTCGTCGGAGACCTCCAGCCTGGCCTCGCCCCAGCGCATGGCGATGAGGGCCTGGAGGCCGTCCTTCTCGCGGTAGGTGAGGGGGCCCCGCAGATCTCGCACGAGGGTCCGGGCACGGAGACCACTGAACCCGATCTTTCGCATCCACGCCAGACCACGGAAGAAGTGACGCTCCGGCGGCGCCTCCTTGAGGAAAGGACCGAGCCCCGCGGACGTCGCGTTGAGCTTGGCCTCGAGCCAGGCGTGCCCGGTGAGGAGGAGCTGGGATGACCAGGCGAGGATCGCCACCGTCGCGCCGGGCTTCCCGACCCTGAGCATCTCCTGGAGGGCCGGTCGTGAGTCCCCGGGGTGGTACAGGACGCAGTCGGAGGACCAGAGCCAGTCGAAGGTGTCGTCACGGAAGGGCAGGCGGCGCATGTCGGCCTCGACGAATCGTACTCGCTTCGAGACCCCGGCCGCGTCGGCGACCTCCCGCGCCCGCTCGACCAACTCCTCGGTAGCATCGACACCGATGACCTCACCAGCCATGCCCATGACGTCTGCTAGGACCAGGGCCTGAGAGCCGGCGCCGCTGCCGACGTCGAGACCGAGGCTCGCGTCTCGAGGGGCCAGCAGCTCTGCTGCCTGCCTGATCACCGGCTCGCGTAGCGCATCGGTCGTCTCGAGATTCCTGAGATACTCCGCCGCGTCCATCAGACCAGGTATCCCTTGATGCGGCTGTGCGTGAACATGATGAGGTTCTGCGCGACGGAGGTCACCGGGACCGCGAGGAGGGCTCCCTTGATGCCGAAGAGGGACTGCCCGGCGACCAGCACGAGGATCACCAGGGCCGGGTGGAGGTGCGCCTGGCTGCCGATGACCTTCGGGTTGAGGATGTTGGCCTCGATGAAGTGGATCCCGAGGATCCATGCCAGGACCCCGAGGCCCGTGGAGAAGCTTACGGTGAGTCCGATGAGCACCGCGGGGATCGAGCTGATGATGGTCCCGAAGATCGGGATCAGGCTCAGGACGCCGGAGAAGATCGCCAGGACGATCGCGTATTCGGGGATGAAGATCGCAAAACCTATCCCCGACAGGATCCCGTTGATGAGGCAGATCAGGAGCTGGCCGCGCACCACCCCGGAGAGCCCCTGGTCCAGACGGGAGAGGAGCTCGTCGTAGTCCGGCTGGAATCGGGGCGGGATGAGTCTGCGGCTCGAGCGCTTCAGGCTCGGTGCGTCTATCAGGAGGAACGCGGCGACCATGAAGACAACCAGGAAGGCCAGCAGACCACCGAGGATCCCGGTGATGAGGCCCTGAAAAAACGAGAAGAAGCCCTTGAGGATCGAACCCCCTAGCTTCTCCAGGCCCCCTCGCATGGCTTTGGTGATCTGCGCACGCAGGTTGTCGAAGCGGGAGGCCTCGTTGATCTTGGTGGTGGCGACGATGCTCAGGGTGTCCTCTCCCGAGCGGGTGATCTGGAAGGCTGCCTGGTGGAACCGGATTCCGAAGGCCCCGTCCGGAGTCGGTTCGACGGTGAGGCTGTGTCGCGGGGTCAGGTCCTGGGCCTGCGAGTAGGTCTCGAGGGGCGGGCGCTCCAGGCCTGCGGCGGAGAGGTCCTCGGGCGTCCCCGCAAGGTCCACCTCCCGTACCAGGGGGACCGCCGGTGCGCTGGCTTCCCGGAACCTGTCGAGGGGAGGACCAAAGCCCCAATTCTCTTCAGAGATCGGCGTCGCAATCCTCTCCGGCGTGGCGTCATCCTCTCCGGATGTCACCGAGTCAACGAAGTCACCGACGCCGACCTCCAATCGTTCGTAGTAGTTGGGGGCGTTTCGCGCGAAGCGATTGAGCTCGGATAGGACCTTTGTGGACTCGGTCTCCAGGACCGGGACCAGGAATTGGACGAAGCCGCCGATGGCCAGCACCACGATCGTGTAGATGATGAGGACTCCGCCGAACCTGCGAATGCCGGCGGACTCGAAGCGGGTGACCGTGGGCTCGAAGACGTATGCGATGATCCCCGCGAGGATGAAGGGCAGCAGAACGCCCCGGATGAGCCAGAGGGCCGCGATGATCACCGCGAGAATCAGGACGAAGGTCATCCACGCATATCGCCGATGAGCACCGAGACGGCGTGTTCGGCGGCGTTGGTTGGGAGGGAGCGTGAAGCGAGGCATCTCCTAGACCCTCCTAAAGCTCGATGACGGCATCGAAGCCTACATCCACGGCAGTATCCACGTCGACCTCCGGGGGTTCAATGAGTTTGTCCAGGGACTGGAGGTTCTCGGCTTCGTAGAAGACCGACCGGCCGCTGCCGCACATGCGGTGAAGGGCCCGGCAGGTGTTCCCCGTGGAGGTCGGACATTTGCTGTCTACCCGGTCGCAGTTGTTCACCATGGCCCGGGTGACGCGCTTGACGAGCTTGAGGCGTCTGTCCCACCAACGGTTCCACTTCTTTGTCCTGGCGTCTACGTCGAGCCCCTTCTTGAATCTGGCATCGAAGGGGCGGGGGTAGGGGATGAAGGTAGCGAGGAGGGCCCCCTGCGCCAGGGTCAGGTGTCGGGCCGGTCGCTTGAAGTAGTGCCGGGCTGCATCTGCGAGGCCGTACACACCTCGTCCCCACTCGATGATGTTGAGGTAGAGCTCGATTATCCGCTCCTTGGGAATCTCCTTCTCCATGAGCCAGGTAAGCAGCAGCTCCTGGAATTTCCTGGCAGCGGTTTTCTGGTGCCCCAGGAAGAGGTTCTTGACCAGCTGCATGGAGATGGTCGACGCGCCGCGGACGTAGCGTCCCGCCTCCAGGTTGTCGATGATCGACATCTTCCACTGGAATCGGTTGAAGCCGCTGTGGCGGAAGAAGCTGCCATCCTCGGTAGTGGTCACCGCGAGAACCACCCACGGAGGGATGTTCTCGATAGGCGTCCAGAGGGGCCCTTCTCCAACGCGAATGGTTTTTCGCTCCTTGCCGCCGCCACGGATCCGGAAGGTGAAGGGGCCCAGGAGCTTCTGCATGTCCACGTGTCGCCCGTAGGTGTCCACGGACACCTCCCGCTCCCGGAAGCGGAAGTCGAAGCTCATGTTCCCCAGATCTCCGCTGTCGCCGGCGATCTCCATATCTACGCCGATGTATCCCTGGGCCCGCATGCCGGAGAGACGCTGAATCAAGGGAGAAGGGATCGCATCCAGGACCTGCTGGAGGGGCGTGAGATCCATGCCGAGGCCGAAGATGAACTTCGGGAACTCGGCGTCGGTACATTCCAGGCGCAGTCGGGTGCGGAACCTGGGCCCGGAGCCGAGGCGGAATCCTGCGTGTTCCCCGGTATCGAGGACATGGGTGTCCAGCTCCATGCTCACAGCTTGGTCCGCGCTCTGCCCGAAGTCGAAGGACAACTCGAGGTTGCGCAGGGGCTCGGAGGCGATGCGGTTCGACGACACCGTCAGTCCGTCCAGGCGCCCCGCTCCCCAGATTCGCACGATCCTCCGCTCCGACTGGTACGCGAAGCGGAGCCGGGTGTCCACCAACCGGGAGCCAGGGGAGAGCACCAGGGCCCGCGGCGCGAGGAAGCGGTAGGGGTACAGCGGGAAGCCGGGCAGGTTCAGGGTCCCGGAGACGTCACCGCTCACCAGATTGATCTCCGCCTCCACCCGATTGGAGACCTCCCCGGTCGCGCTGGGCGCTAGGAAGCCGACCTCCATCCGGAAGGTCCCACCGCCGGGCATCTTCTCGAAGGTCCCGTCGAAGTGGGAGAGGTCCGTGACGAGGCGGTCTTCCTCCGCCACCGCGTCTGCGTACTCCAACCGGCCCGCCACGATGGTGACCTTCTCCAGTGGGAAGCGGTCGCCGAGCTTGTGCAACAGCCCGAGGAGCCGGCCCGCCCGGCCCTCCAGTCCGAGCACGATACGGCTCAAGCCCTTCCGCAGCGGCGCGTACATCTCCACACGCTTCCCAGGGTGGGCGTCCCCGGCCAGCTTGCGATCCAGGTCCGCTTCGAAATCTTTCTGCTTGCGTTCTGGCTCCTCGACCTCGTCCATGGGCAGCGGGTTGGGCTGGCGCAGGAAGACGTGGGGCTCCATGAGCTCCACCTCGGCTACCTGGGCAAGGATCTCCTGCTCCAGAGTTCCTTCGCTGCGCGCCTTGGCGAAGGCGTCGGAATGGGCGTGGAGGAGGCGGCCCTGGCCAT
>CAZNWW010000108.1:0-4782 GCA_964576155.1 uncultured Myxococcales bacterium
CCTGGCCCAGGAGTTCATGCTCCTCGCCATCCAGGAGGCCGTCTCCGTCCGTGTCCTCGTCGAAGGGATCGGTCCCGTAGACCAGTTCCTCCCACCCGTCGTCCAGGCCGTCTCCGTCCGTGTCAGGGTTCGTAGGGTTGGTCTCACCGAGATCCGGCTCCCAGAGGCCGTCCTTGTCCAGGTCCTCGTCGCCGTCGAGGAGCCAGTCCCCGTCGGAGTCGAGCAGGTAGGGATTGGTCCCCAGGAGACCCTCGTTGTAGTTCGTGATCCCGTCGTTGTCCGAGTCCAGGAGGTCGTCCGAGGGGTCCACGGGGTCGGTGTGATCCACCAGGACCTCTTCCCCGTCCTGGATCCCGCCCTGGTCCGTGTCCGGATCCGTGGGGTTGTACCCTTTGAGCTGCTCGAGGTAGTCGGTGAGGCCGTCGAAGTCTGTGTCCGCCTTGGTCGGGTTCGTGCCGATCTGAAGCTCCTCACCGTCCGACAGGAAGTCGCCGTCGGTGTCCATGTTCGTAGGGTTCATCCCGAGGGGGCTCCCCACCTCTGTCGCATCGTCAACGCCGTCACCGTCGGTGTCCGGCTCGGAGGGGTCGGTGCCCACGCCCTCTTCGGTCTCGTTGTCGAGGCCGTCCCCGTCGGGGTCACCGACGCCGTCCTGGGACGCAAGGGATATGAAGTAGGACAACTCCCACTCGTCCTCGAGGCCATCTCCGTCGGAGTCCGCCGCCCAGGCCGGGACGGCGAGCAACAACAAGCCCAGCGCAGTAGGCCAGATCCTGCGGGTTCTCGAAAGCGTCATAAGCTATCTCCTCGCGGGCACGAAACGTACGTGCCCACGGGTATTGTACTAGTTGTCTTTAGAGGTGCAATACAATGGATGACCGGCGCCGGACCACCGCTACCAGGTGATCGTCACCTGACCGTGTCCTGTCTTGACGCCGGCGGAGTTGTTCGGGTTCGAGCCGCCGTTGTACGACCCGCCGCCGCCGCCGCCGTAGCCGTTGGAGGAGCCGCCGCCGCCGCCGGAGTAGCCGCCGCCGCCGCCGCCGCCGTAGTTGCCGCCCTGGCCGGCGCAGCCGAAGCCCCCCGCTCCGCAATGCGGGCCCTTGGGGCCGCCCGCACCGCCGCTCACGAAGGCCTTGGCGCCGCCGTTGGAGACGCCTCCGTCCTTGGGCGGGATACCGCCATCGCCATTGAGACCGGCGCCGCCGCGGCCGGAGTTGTGGCCGCCGTTGGCGCCGCCGCCGTTCCCGCCGGTGCCACCGGAGCCGCCGCCCCCACCGAGGCCGTTACCTCCATTGGGTCCGGTGCCCGCCGCAACGCCGCCGTTGACCGCGCCGCCGCCGCCGCCCCCGCCGGCGATGAGGAGTGGCGCGTCGGCCTGGGTGGTGACGAAGCTGCCGCCGCCCCCGCCGGTGCTGTTGCCCGCGGCGCCGCCGCTGGTGGTGGAGGTGTCGGGGTGGCCGCCTACCAGGACCTTGAGCTGCTGCCCCGGAGTGACGGTGAAGGTGCCCTTCATTCGGGCGCCCTGGCCGCCGGCCCCCGCGTTGCCCATGCCCCCCTGCGCGCCCCAGGCCTCGATGGTCAGGCTGCTTACGCAGTCGGGGACGGTGAAGGTCTGGATCGAGCCGGAGTACGAGAAGGTCTGGGAACCGGGACCCGCGCCGCAGACGTCGGTGCAGACTCCGGCCTGGCACCACTTGTCCGCGCCGCAGGAGGTCTCGTCTGGCACCGGCGTGTGCGTGCAGCCCGTTTCGGAGTTGCACGCGTCATCGGTGCAGACGTTGACGTCGTCACAATCCAGGTCCCCGCCCGAGACGCAGTCGCCTCCTGCACATTGGTCCCCGTCGGTGCATGCGTCGTCGTCGGAGCACGGGGCGGAGCTGGCGGTGAAGGTGCAGCCGGTGTCCGCTGAGCAGCCGTCGTCGGTGCAGGGATTCTCGTCCAGGCAGACGATGGGCACGCCGCCGCCGCAGGCCTCGTTCGCACAGACCTCGTTTGCGGTGCACGCGTTCCCGTCGTCGCAGGGCACCGTGTTCGGTACGTTGACGCAGCCCGCCACGATGTCGCAGTAGTCGTCGGTGCAGGGGTTGTCGTCGTCGCAGGCGAGGAGCCCGCCGCCCTGGCACGCGCCCGCCGCGCAGTGGTCGCCCGTGGTGCAGGGGTTTGTGTCGTCGCAACCTGCGTCGTTGGGCGTGAACGTACAGCCGCTCTGAGGGGAGCAGGCGTCGTCGGTGCAGAGGTTCCCGTCGTCGCAGGCCAGCGCGCCGCCGCCGATGCAGGAGCCCAGGTGGCAGTGGTCGTTCGTGGTGCAGAGATCGCCGTCATTGCACGGCACCGAGTTGAGAGTATGAATGCAGCCGCTCAGCGGGTCGCAGGAGTCGTCGGTGCACGGATCATCATCGTCACAGTCCTTGATGCCCGCGCCGCCGCACCACCCGCCCTGGCATTCGTCGTCCGTGGTGCAGGGGTTCCCGTCGTCGCATGGTGCGGTGTTCGGAGTGAAGGTGCAGCCGCTCAGCGGCTCGCAGCCGTCGTCGGTGCATGGGTTGTCATCGTCACAGGTCTTCTCGTCGACGCCGACGCAGTCACCGTTGGCACAGATGCTGGTGTCGGTGCAGACGTCCCCGTCGTCGCATGACGCCTGGTTGGGCGTGTGGGTGCACCCGGATTCCTCGGCGCAACCGTCGTCGGTGCAGACATCTCCGTCGTCGCAGGCCAGCGCGCCGCCCGCGGTGCAGAGCCCGGCCTGGCAGTGATCGCCGGTGGTGCACATGTCTTCGTCGTCGCACGGCGCGACGTTCATCGAGTAGACACACCCGCTCAGCGGGTCGCACGCGTCGTCGGTGCACGGGTTCTCGTCGGCACAGTCCAGGGTCCCGATGCCTCCGCACCAGCCATCCGAGCATTGATCGCCGGTGGTGCATGGGTTCCCGTCGTCACAGCCGGCCTCGTTGGGCGTGTAGGTGCAGCCGCTCAGCGGGTCGCAGGAGTCGTCGGTGCACGGGTTGTCATCGCCACAGCCCTTGGGATCGACGCCGACACAGGCCCCGCCCGCACAGACGCTGGTGTCGGTGCAGACGTTCCCGTCGTCGCACGGGATCTCATTCGGGACGAAGACGCATCCCGAGAGGGCAGTGCAGCCGTCGTCGGTGCAGAGGTTCCCGTCGTCGCAGGCCAGCGCGCCGCCTGCGATACAGAGCCCCGCCTGACAGTGATCACTGACGGTGCACATGTCCTCGTCGTCGCAAAGCGCGGTGTTCATCGAGTAGGTGCACCCGCTCAGCGGATCGCACGCGTCGTCGGTGCACGGATCCCCGTCGTCGCAGTCCAGGATCCCCGCAGAGCCGCACCAGCCATCCTGGCATTGGTCACCAGTGGTGCAGGGATTCCCGTCGTCGCAGGGAGCAGTATTCGCAGTGAAGGTGCAGCCGCTCAGCGGGTCACAGGAGTCGTCGGTGCAGGGGTTCCCGTCGTCACAGAGCGCCGGGGTCCCCCCCGCGCAGGTCCCCTCCGCGCAGGCGTCGCCCACGGTGCAGGGATCCCCGTCATCGCACGCGTAGCCCTCGTGGTCCTGGTCCAGCCCGCAGTCCCCTGTCTCGGGGTCGCACGCGGCCTGCAGGCAGATCGCGTCCGGCCCCTCGGGGGCCTCCGGACACGAGATCACCGTCGCCGGATCCACCACGCATTGGAAGGGGATCGCCCCGGCGTCGCAAACCAGGGTGCCGTTACAGAGGTCTCCATCTTCCAGCGCGTCGCAGTCCGCGTCCACCTGGCAGTCGCAGGGGATCGTGACCCCGACGCAGGCACCCTCGGCGCATTGGTCACCCACGGTGCAGGGATCCCCGTCGTCACAGGACGCCAGGTTGACCTCGAACACACAGCCCCCGAGGCCATCACAGGAGTCGTCGGTGCAGGGGTCGTTGTCGTCGCAGAGCACCGGAGAGCCGACACAGGATCCGACCTCGCAATGATCCCCCGCAGTGCAGGGGTCACCGTCTACGCACTCACCGCCCTCCAGGGCCTCGTGGCTGCAGCCGGCTTCGCCGTCGCAGCTGTCCGCCGTGCACGGGTTGTCGTCGTCGCAGAGGTTCACGAGATCGCCGCCCACATCCGTTGGCTCGTCGACAGCGCCGTCGCAGTCGTCATCGATACCGTTGCAGGACTCCGCAACAGGCACCGCCGCGTCGCAAGGGGTCAGCCCCGCCTCGGTGCAGACACGCAGGCCGTCGCACATGCCCCATTCGTTCTCCGCTATGCACGGAGTGGCAAGGGAGAGCGCAACAGAGGTCCCGGTACAGGGGCACACCCCTGCGTCGGCCACGCATTGGGTCACGGGCACCCCCTCCACCGTGGCGACCTCTACACAGGAGAAGCCCCAGGGACAATCCTCCGCTTCCTCACAGAGGCCGCCGCAGAAGCTCCCCTCCACGCTGTAGTCCACGCAGAGATCGTCCGCCCCCCCGACGGACTTGCAGTCCGCGTTCACAGCGCAGGGCTTGCAGAGGTTGGCCACGTCGGAGATGCAGATGAACTGGACGTCACGCCCGTCCGCAACCGCCTGCCGACAGGACCACCCGGAGGGGCAGTCGTCCTGGCAGGTCTTGGTGCAGACTCCGTCGCCCATGTGTTCGACGCACCAGCCCGACTGGCAGTCCACGTTCTCTGCGCAGGGGTCGAGGAAGCAGCCCTCGCCCGGGTCACATTCGGGGAGGAGCATGTCAGGTGCAGCGTCGATCGAGCCGTCCGGCGAGGTGACAATGCCCTTCACAGCCGGCAGACAGT
>CAZNWW010000108.1:4792-9408 GCA_964576155.1 uncultured Myxococcales bacterium
TATCCGGCGTCGAGTCGTCAGGTTCGAGCACGTCCGTGGCCCCGTCGGCGGTAGCGTCCGACGAAATATCCGGCGCTGCGTCTTCGGTGGAGACCGGGTCCCCGCCGCCGCTGCATGCCACCAAGAGGAGGAGGGACAGAAGGACTAGCTTTCTCATGGAGCACCTCGTTTCGGTCACCTGTGGGAGAGGGGTCTCGCCCCGAATCGGCCCGAGACGGGCCTCACACAGGATCAGTGAATGCGGATACCGTTGTCGTTCACGACGGCCGCGTAGATCTCATCCTGGCCGGTGAGGGACGAAGACCAGACCACGATGTGGCCTACATCGGGGATCGGCGCAATGGACCCGGGCCCGAGCACCGGGGGTACCTCGGGCCCATGGTTGGAGATGGAGATCGGGTCGACGTCCACAGAGCCGTCGACGAGGAACGCGGCGAGCCAGAGCGTCCCCGAATCCGGGTCCCCCCAGGCCACCGTGAAGATGTCGTCGGTGAGCTGCGCCGACCAGGGCTCGGTCACCGGCGCCGGGGGGGTCGGAATCGGGGCCGAGGGGGCGGCCTTCGGGATACCGTCCTTGTCCAGGTCCCGCAGAATAGGCGTCGGGACGCCGCCGCCGAAGGGGCCCAGGGTCAAGCCGACATAGCCGAAGCCGAGGGTCTTCGGGAAGAGGCGAAGCCCGAACTCCACTACGCCGGGACCGTCCTGCCAGACCTGGGCCTCGCCCGGCGTCCCCTCCGTGTCGTACGCAATGACCCTGTGGAAGCCCTCTGAGGCGCCGTCGTCCGCGGGCCAACCGACCAGGATGACGCCGCCCTTCACCGCAACCGCCGGGGCGCCCAGGACCACCTCGCCCCCGGGCAGGGGCGGGGCCTCGGGGCCCCAGACAATCTGGCACGCGTCATCCACCCGAGCCAAGGTGGGGGCGCCGATCTCGTCCACCCAGGCGACCAGCGCACCGTCCGCCTCGGTGACCAGGGAAACCCAGGCCTCCCCCGGCCCGACCATCACATCGGTGGCGAGGGTGTTGGTCGTGGAGGAGCCGTCCTGTTGAACCCGCATGCAGCGAAGGATGCCGCCGGACTGCTCCCAGACCGCGAGGAGGCCGCCGTCGATGGGGGCTGCGGTCATGACGCCGGGGTCGGTGACGGCCATGGCCAGGGGGGACGGTGGGCCGAGGATCTCTCCGCTGAAGGTCATCCGCACCTTCATCCACTTCCCGGCGTCCCCGGGCGCGTACCAGATCACCGTCGCGCCGGTGCCGTCCCAGAAGACGGTCGGCATCATCCCCCCGACTTCGGCGTCGCTGAGGACCAGCTCTGGAGAGCAGGCCAAAACACCGTCTTCGGGCTTATTAAAAAATCCGGGGATGCAGAGATCCGACGGGAGGCAGGAGCCGTCGCCGCCGTCGTGGTGGCCCTCCACGCAGGAGCCCTCGGGGACGCAAGAGCCGTCGCCGCCGTCCGCGAACCCATGAGAACACTCGCCCTCGGGGACACAGATCCCATCACCGCCGTCGTGCTCGTCGTCGTCGCAGCCCTCCGGGATGTCTGGCGGTGTGTCGGGCGGGGCATCCGGCGCCACGTCCAGCGGGGTGTCCGGCGGGGTATCCGGCGGCACGTCCGGCGCCGTATCCGGCGGGGTATCCTCACTCGCTAAGTCCAGGACATCCGCGGGGGTCGTATCCTCGGCGGGGGATATGGAGCCCTCGTCGCCGCCACAGGCAGCGAAGAGCACCGCAACGAGGGGAGGTATGACGTGCTTCATGGCCAGACCCAGCATCTCTGGTATCCCGAAGGGGGACTCTAACATACCTCCGAACGCGGTCCAACTCGCTCCCCCCCATCCATTCGTCTTTACACCACCATGATTTGGAGTAGAATCTCTTTCGGGTCAGGTGCAGCGGAACAGGAAACCGCTGGCCGCGCAAGTGGCCGGAGGAAAGTCCGGGCTCCACAGGGCTGGGTGCTGGATAACGTCCAGTGGGGGCGACCCCAAGGAAAGTGCCACAGAAAGTAAACCGCCCTACGACGCTCCTTTGGAGCTATGAAGGGTAAGGGTGAAAGCGTGAGGTAAGAGCTCACGGGCCCCGGCGGCGACGTCGGTGGTCGGCAAACCCCACCCGGAGCAAGAGAAACAGGGGACCCGGATACTTCGGTGTCCGGACGGGTGGTCCGCCCGTCGTTCCCCGGGTACTCGCTCGAGGGGCGCGGTGACGCGCCTCCCAGATGAATGGTTTCCACCCCGCGGGGGGTGACCGCCGCGGGGGACAGAACCCGGCTTACGAGCCGCTGGGCCTGGCCCACCCCTGGTACGAAAGGAGTTTCAATGCGCCCGACGGGCATCACGATGCTGTCACTGCTGTTGCTCTCCGCCCCGGCCCGGGGCGAGGCACCGGTCTGCCCGGCCGCGCCCTGGGACACTCAGGTCGAGGCGCAGCCAGCCTTCGACCGCTGGTTCGAGGACGGCACCGTCCGGCTGGACTATGAGCACGCGGGCACCGCCACGGAGGAGGACATCGACCTCCAGAATCTACGGAGCGAAGGCCCCTGGGCCGGGAGCCGTGTCTGGCTGGTGGATCCCACGGGCTACGGCAAGTATCGGGCGGAGGTGCGGGACTCGAAGTCCGGCGACCTCCTATGGTCCCGGGGCTTCTGCACCCTCTTCGGCGAATGGCAGACCACCGACGAGGCGAAGGCCACCCGGCGGACCTTCCCCGAGACCGTGCGCTTCCCGCGGCCGCGGACCGCGGCGGAGATCTCCCTCCACTCCCGGGGCCGGGACGGAGGGTTCACGCGGATCTGGGCGAAGACCCTGACGCCGGAGGATCTCCCGACGGAGACGGCAAAGATCGAGGGTCCCGAGGTCGTGGTCCTCCAAGAGGGGGGCGCGCCCGCTACCACCCTGGACATCGTCATCGTGCCGGCGGGCTATCCCGCGTCCCAGAATAAAAAACTCCGCCTCGACCTGGCGCGCTTCGCGAAGACCCTCGTGGCGACCCCACCCTTCGACGGACATCCCGGCGGGATCGCGGTCCGAGGGGTCATTGACCACGCTGCCGCAGCCGGAGCCGCGGAGCCCCGCAAGGGACGCCCGGTTGATCCCGGGGGCCTCCAGCCCACCTTCGACACCCTGGGCTCGGCCCGCTACCTCAACGCGCTCGGGCACCGCCGCCTCCGGGACCTCGCGGGCGCTGCGCCCTATGACGCGATCTTCGTGATGGTGAACACCAGCCGCTACGGGGGCGCCGGGATCTTCAACTACTACGCGGTCTTCCCCAGCGACAACGACTACGACGAGTACGTCTTCATCCACGAGTTCGGCCATTCCTTCGGCGGCCTCGGGGACGAGTACTACACCTCCAGCGTGGCGTACTCCGACTTCTATCCTCGCGGCGTGGAGCCCTGGGAACCAAACGTCACTGCGCTCCTGGGGGGACAGGAGGGGCTCAAGTGGCGGGACCTGGTGGCGGCCGAAGTGCCGATCCCCACGCCCGAGGAGGATCCCTGGAAGACAGGGACAGGTGCGTTCGAAGGGGCCGGATACTCGGCAAAGGGGCTCTACCGCCCCGCGTTCGACTGCAGGATGTTCTCGAAGCGGACCATCGACTTCTGCCCGGTGTGCATGTGCGCGGTGCAGCAGATGATCCGACTCTATACACGCTGACGGGGGATACGCCAGATGGCAAAGAAGCGAGGCGCGCGACGGGGCGGGTCGAAGAAGAAGACGAAGAGGGAGGAGCCGGGGCTCCTCGCGGACATCGGCGAGATCGTCGAGATTTATTGCGGCACCTGCCGCCTGAACCTGGACGGCACGGCGACCGCGTTGGATGGCGGGGGCAGGGTGGTCCAGGCCACCTGCCGTACCTGCGACAACGTCATGAAGTTCCGGCCGCCGATGCCCGACGAGGAGAAGCGGCAGCGCCTCCTCAAGAAGGCCTTCGCCATCCGGGACCGCCGACAGCAGGCGACGGTGGAGCTCCAGCAGGAGATCCGCAAGGCCCACTCCACCAGCGACGTGATGGCCCGGTGGCGAGAGGCCACCGAGGGCGCAGGCCCGCGGACGCCGATCTACCGGGACACAGAGGTCTACGAGGTCGGGGATCAGCTGATCCACAACGAGCACGGCCTGGGCGTGGTCCAGGAGATCCTCCACGACAATGCGGCCATGGTGTTGTTCCGTGAGGTCGAGGCGCCTGTGGAGATGGGGAAGGACCGCGACTGATGGTTGCTGCATCGCATGAGGTGACGACGTGAAGCAGTGGATCTCGTTCCTCGTCGCTATGCTCCTCGTCGCGCCGGCCGTGGCTGACGAGCCCGACCGTGCGGAGGAGCTGACCCGGCGGACGTACTGCCTCCGGACGGTGTCCAAGGACCTCCTGGCCACAGGGACCTCATACGGCCTGGTGCTGTACCGTCTCAATGACCGCGGATTCCCGGTCCGCGCCGGCGCGTTGATGCTCGACGGCGCCGTGACGACCCTCGCGTCCAACGACGAGCAGGTCTTCGCCGGCAATGGGCCCCGGGGCCTGGTGGTGGTGGACGTCTCGAACCCGGACGCGCCCAGGGAGGTGGCCCGACTCGAGACTCCAGGCGCGGTGCTGCGGCTCCTGCGCATGG
>CAZNWW010000109.1:0-9367 GCA_964576155.1 uncultured Myxococcales bacterium
GCCGCGCTTGGGGTCGCCGCACCAGCCCTTGGGGTCGTTGGTCGTGTAGTCGGGGGGGCTCATGGCTTTCTCCGGACGACGCAGAGGATGAAGTCGGCGTCACCGGACCCCTGGCAGAGCGGGTTGGTCATACGGACTTCCCTTCCGCCGCGCGCTCGACCAGCAGGCCCAGGGCGGTGCGGTTGAAGGCGGCGGAGGAACCGAACCAGACGCTCTTGAGGCGGCCGGCGTTGGTCTCGTCCTCCTTGTCCCCGCGGGTGGTGCGCTCGGTGGCGTTGTAGGCAGTGATGGCCACGTACAGCCCCCAGGCCGTCCCCTCGCGGGACGGGAGGTGGGAGCCCTCACCGACCTCGTACAGGGTATCGATGGCCTGCCGCTTGGAGACAGCCCGGGCGGTGGAGGCGCCCTCCTTCTTGGGGTCGGGGATCAGCTCCTTGAGGATGGCCTGGACCTCGTTGTAGGTCAGGTACCGCTTGGCGAGGACCCGGCCGATCTCCTGGAATCCGGAGGCGGCCGTGGTGGCAGCCGCGATGATGCGGCGGGCCTCCTTGACCTTGTTCTTGACGGCGCCGCTGTGCCGAATGGCCATCCCGTCCCGGCGGCCGAACATGGCGATGTTGGCGACGCTGTTGGTGCCCTGGAACTCCCCCAGCATCTGGATGCCGAGGGCGCGGGAGCCGTCGTGGGAGGTGTGCATCATCAGGTAGGGGGTCACAACGTCGTCACCGTCGATGACCAGGGGCTTCGCCATCTGGGCCAGCACGACCACCAGCTCGCCGTTGCCGAACATCCCGGCGCTCCTGAAGGTGAGCTGCCCCTCCTTGCGCACGACGTCGAACAGGGAGAAAGCCAGCTCGTTCTGGATGGGGGAGTAGCCGGAACCGACGACGCCGAGCTGGTCGTTGGTGTCCTTGCGCACGACGCAGACGTACCCGTCGACGGTGACGGGGATGGGGCTGCCCATCTCTTCGTCGGTGATGTCCACGGACATCGGCAGCAGGTCGGTCTCCCAGTTCAGGTCGGCCTGAGAGAGAACGTCTTTGGAGCCGTCGCCGTCTACGGCGCTCAGCAGGGTATTCCACACGGACATTGGGTGCTCCTCTGGGGGTAGGTTATCGAGGTTCTTATACCGTGCTTGCGCGAGATCTTCCGCCCGGGGAGAATGGCCGTACCCACGGAGGAACCATGTCCCTGATCCTGACCCGGCCGGACGGCACGCTGCCCACCGAAGAGGACGAAGCCCAGACGCGCGCGGACGAGGAGCTGCTGGCGCTGGACCAGTACCTCAGCTCCATGGGGAGCGCCCCCATGGCCAACTTCGAGCGCCACATGGTGAAGACCTACATCATGGGCAAGCTGCGCGGAGCGATCCCGAACCCGGTTCGCGGAGTGAATTAGACGACCAGGCCAATAGCGGCTCGGGGGGGCTAAAAACGGGGTATAGAAGCGCACCTGCTCCCGGAAAGCCCCAGTCACTCCTCTGTGCAGCAGACTCCCGAGGACGTCTGGCATCCACTGCCTGAGCGACCAGGTGGCGCGCGGGTCCGGTTGTGAACCCGACCATCTTCCTTATGCCCGCGCGCCACCAGAATTTTCAGTTTTCGGCCAGCCCAGCACGCATCATCCCCCGGTCGATGATCTCGCCGAATCGTTCCGGCGTGGTTCGGATGGCCTCGGGCAGGTCCGGGGCCGCCCCGCCGGCCTCCCGCCATTCCGCCTCGGTGAGCAGAAGCTCCACCGGCGGGCCGTCTTCGGCGCTGGGAACCTGTCCGCGGACGTAGCCGCCCGACGCTTCGCTGTCTAGCAGTGCGGAGTCGTAGAAGGCCCCGGTCCGTGCGGCGTGCACGGCGTCGTTCAGCCGGCGCTCCATGAACACGCCCGCGATGGTGACGCTGCTGCCCTTGGCCAGAAACCCGGCGCCGAGCAGGCCCAGCAACGGGATGATGGGAAGTACGAAAACCAGCATGCTTCACCTCCATCTATCTTATGGCAGTGACGCACTCTTGAATTTCACTCCAGGGACCGCTGGGGTATCCTCAGGCCACCATGCTGTCTAGCTCCCAGATTTCTGCGCTGGTCAACCAGCAGATGCAGATGCACTACCAGATGACTGGGCAGTCTCAGATGGCGGCCCAGTACCAGGCGCAGGCCGGTCGGGCGCCGATGGATCCCGGAGGCGGCACCGGCATGGGTGTGGCCTCCGCGGCGATGCAGGGGATGGCGGCGACCCCCGGCGCGTTGATGACGGCGGGTTCTCTGGGACTCGGTGTCGTCGGGATGGCCACCGGGACCGCCTCGATGGGTGGGATGGCCGCGGGCGCGGGCCTTGGCATGCTGGGGGGTGGTCCCGCCGGCGCACTCATGGGCGGCATGATGGGGGCGGCCCCCGCGATAGGCGCTCTCGGCGCCATCGCGCTACCCCTCGAGCTGGGTGGGGCGGCCGTAGCAGGTGGTGCCGCTTTTGCTGGCCACCAGATGGCTCAGGGGTTCGGCCAGTACTCCGACATGACCTCGTCGCTCGCGGGCTACAACTTCATGAATGGTGGCGCCCCGGGCGGCCGCGGCTTCTCCTCCGGCGATGCGTCGCAGATCACGCACATGATGCGCGGGCTCTCCCAGCAGACGGGTATGGGGATGCAGGAGCTGGGCGCCATGGCGGCCAGCTTGCCCGACCTCGGCCTCATGCAGGGGATGACCGACGTCCAGGAGTTCCAGCGCAAGTTCCGGCAGATTCTCGACACCGTGAGTCAGATGTCTCAGGTCCTCGGGACCTCCGTGGGGGAGGCGCTACCCTTCTTCGCCGACCTGCGCAAGAGCGGGTTCTATTCCTCCCAGGACATCCTGGGCGCGTCGGTACAGCGTCAGGTGCTGGGCACCATGGGGTACGACGGAGCGCAGTTCTCGCAGCTCCAGCGCACGGGCGCGGGCATCGCGCAGGCGTATGGGTCCACGCGGGCCTCGGGTGCGCGCCTGGCCACGCGCCTCGCCGGCAGCATCGGCACGGCCGAGCAGATGGGACTGGTCTCCTCCGAGCAGTTGATGGAGGCCACCGGTGGCCTCACCGGTGCGGACGCGTACAACAGCTTGGCCGCTCAGCTGACCCAGCAGGCCTTCAGCTTCACCCAGACCTCGATGGGCCGGGCCATGATGCTGGCCATGGGTGAGGTCGATGAGAACGGCCGATACACCGGGGACGTCTCCGGCGGGCAGTTGGCGAAGCTGCGGTCCGGGGACGTCAACGTCGGCAACCTGCGGTCCGAGGCGTCCGGCCGCCTTGGCGGCCGCGCGTCGAAGCTCTCCTTCGTCGCCAACGAGGACCGCCTGCGCGGGGCCATGATGGAGCAGGCCGGGCCCGAGATGATCGCCTCCATGGTCCAGGACGTGGCCGGGAGCCGCGGCATCTCCGGGTCCGAGGACGACATCACCACGTTGCTGATGGAGCGCTACACCGACCTGAACCGGGAGACCGCCGAGATCCTGGTGGAGATCGCGCAGAACGCCAAGACCATCCGGCGTGAGCAGAACCAGCTGATGCTGCAGGAGGTGGACCGCGAGATCGAGGAGATGCGCCGCCAGCGCAGTGGGGTGGGGTTCCGGGTGCGCCAAGCCGTGGGGGGTGTGTGGGACAAGACGACTCTGCCGCTGGAGGCGGCGGGGCAAGACTTCGGCGTCAATCTCCAGGGCCGTGTCGATCGTGCGCTGGACGAGGTGTCGGGGACGTATACCGCTCGCGTCACCGACACACAGCGCCGTAGGTTCGACTTCGCCAGTTACAGCACGCCCGGAGGAGGAGCCGCGGCGATGGCCGCCCCCGGAGACATCGGGATGACCCGTTGGGAGTCGGCGTGGGCTGGAGCAAAGGGTGGTGCACCAATAGGGGCACCTCTCGGCGTCCTCGGCAGCGGGCTCGGTCCCCCAGGTGTCGCCATCATGGGCGGCTTGGGGATGGGGATGGCCGCGGGCGGTGGCGCCATCGGGGGTTACGCAACTGGTGGCCTTCGCGGGACCCCGGAGTTCCGGGCAGCGTCGAAGGCGTATAGGGACGAGGAGATGACGCCGGATGCGTACCAGCTGGAGGTGGCGCGGGAGCATCGGCGTGCCTTCGGCGGCCTCACCGTAGAGGATACGGGCGGCATGTCGCCCGAAGATGCGGCTCAACTGATCCAGCTGCAGATCCACCAACTGTCGTACGCGAAGCAGCGTAGCTTCACGGACGAGGCCAGGGCCGGGCAGCTCGGGATGGGGGACTACTACCTCGATCTGGACATCCGGGCCGACGAGATGGGTAGGGACGGCATGCGGGCGGGCCTCGCTGAGCTCGGGATGGTGATAAGTGAGGAGTACGGCGACGATCCTGCCAGGAGTATTGCGGCCCGGGGTCGGAGCGCGGCCGTCACCGCACTCTCTGAGTCGGGGAAGGGCTGGCGCCTCGGCGAGTCCGGACGAATCAACGCAATGCGCGACGTGCTTATGAGCGAGGCCGGCGAGACGGCCTCCATGTTCCTGGCCAATGCTGTTGGGAACAAGGAGGCAGCACAGGCCGAGCTCGCCGAATACGCGAGACTGAAGAGGAAGGAGGAGGACAAGGAGCCGCATGACGAGGCCCGCCTCCTGGAGCTGTCGCGGAAGATCGGTGCCGTCAGCGCTAGCGGCGCTGGCGCCATGGCCGAGGTCATCCGGGTCTCCGATGACGATGAGCTTCGGGGGTTTGCTGGGTTCTCCCTCATTGCTGTCCGGGAGGCCGACGCCGCGTTCATGAAGGAGGCAAGGGCCGCTGGGCAGGCACTGAAGACCGGGGGCATCTCCAAGGGGGCCATGAATACCGCTGGGATCGACACGGGTGTTCAGACCGAGCTGGAGCAGATCGTCGCGGACTTGGAGAGCCGTGGGGAGATGAGTACGGACCAGCTCGAAGTCGCCTTGAGTCGGTTGAGCGATGATGACCGGGAGGCGGCGCTGGAGTATATCGCGGACACCGGCGTTGTAGGCATCGGAATTGCGCAGAACGTGAACATGCGATCCGGGAAGTCGGCGTCTGTCGGGAAGAAGTACAGTGGGGCCGGCGCCCAGGGCCGCTTGATCTCCGACGTCTCCAAGGACATCGGCTACGACCTCGACGCGGGAATGAAGCGGTACCAGGCCGGGACGAGCGCGTCGGAGGAGGAAGCAGGGGTCTTCAAGGAGATCGATAGGCTGACGCGCGATCGGGAGCTATCTGAGGAAGACGATGCGCGGATCCGGACCTTGATCGCAGACGCCGACGACAGGCGGATCCTCTCCGGCACGGCCGGTGGTGTCGAGTCGACAACGATGGACTCCGTGACTGCAGAGTTCGCCGACTCGGTCCAGCGTGCGGCCGTCGCCAACACGGCGTTCGTGCAGGCGGTGCAGTCCGCGGTTCCGTGGCTGGAGCACTGGCCCGAGCCCGACGGTGCCGGAACCGAGAGCACGAGTGGGGGCGAGGAGACCGCCTCGCCGAGAGGGGAGTAGATGAGCGCACCTAAGCCACTGTGGGATACGACGACCTCACGCCGCGAGCGTGTGACCAAGTCGGTCGTTCGCGGGAAGTACACCAAGGTCACCCGGGTGTACGATCACCTCACCATCGACGATCTCGTTGCCTTCATGGCTCGCAACGACGTTGCCGGGACGGTGCTGGGCGAGGACAGGACGCCGGAGGTCCCCCGCTCCATCCGCGACTACCTGACCAAGCAGGGCACGACCCTGACGGGGAGCTGAGATGGCCGTGTTCGTACTGGTGGAGGGCGACCCGTTCGAGGGCGCGCTGGAGCAGTCTGCCGAGCGGGCCGTGGTGTCCCCCGGGGCCACCTCGGAGTACAGCCACGTCCGCCGGCCTGTTCGGGGCATCCAGCTGAAGGCCCCCACCTACGCCACGCTGCAGGTCTTCACCGAGACGCTGACTCCCGTGGGCCT
The DNA here is from genome assembly GCA_964576155.1 of uncultured Myxococcales bacterium. Lineage (GTDB taxonomy): Bacteria > Myxococcota_A > UBA9042 > CAIXZC01 > CAIXZC01 > CAZNWW01. The sequence goes on from CAZNWW010000109.1 coordinate 5,935, forward strand.
GTACGACGCCGGCGGCGCCAACGACGACGAGGGCGGGAACTGGGCGTCCCAGGTGGCCGTCTCCAACTTCCTGCTCCAGAGCGCCAAGCGGACGCAGGAGGAGAAGTTCCAGGTGGTCGAGACCTTCGGGTCGGACTACGGTTTCTTCTACGGCCAGAAGCCGGTCGTCTACAATTTCTCGGGCGTGCTGATGAACACGGCTGACTTCAACTGGTCGTCCGAGTGGTGGGCCAACTACGACGAAGTCCTGCGCGGGACGAAACTGGTGGAGAAGCGGGCACGCATCTACATGACCTTCGACACGGTGGTGCTCGAGGGATACATCATCCAGTCCTCGTCGCAGTGGAGCGCCAGCGAGCCCTACCACACCCCCTTCGGGTTCGCGATGTGGGTGACCCGGTGGAGCGACACGTCAGCGGTCGGGAGCACGGACTTCCCACTGTCCTCGGGCACGTCGGTCGAGGAGGTCGAGGGGGCGTCCATCACTCTGGAGCAGTCGCTGCGGAGCAAGATCCGGGACAACCTGGACGAGTACATGTCCGAGCCCGTACTCGGCGGCGGCAAGTTCGGCACCTCGAACGACCCCGTTGCCGTGAGCAAGGAGGCGCAGGACGACCTCGAGGCAACGTCAGCGACCTCCACGTTCCTCAGCAAGATCGGTGTGGGCATGGAGGCGTACCCGCCCGAGTTCATTGCCGCCATCACCGAGGGGGAGTCGGCGCTCTCCATGTCGTCGGGCAGCTCCTTCTTCCATACCCTCGACGAGGTCAATGCCGGGCAGACGGCCATCGCCCTTCCGGACACGACGGTCATCGAGGCCCCGGAGGCTGCCGAAGAGGGGGTCACGGACCTCCTGAGTCTGCTGGGGCTGTAGATGGCCACCGGGAGGCGCCTGCGCCTGCGGCTGTTCCTCGACGGGATAGAGGTCCCGGTCATCGGCGCGCGCATCGACATCGCCGCCGGCGCCCCGGCGGCCGCCACGATTCAGATCGTGCCCACCGACCGCGCCCTGGAGTTCCACCCGCGCACGATGGTCCACCTGTTCGTTCTGGACCTGGTGGACCCGCCCCTGCCGACGAAGATCGAGGCTGGGAAGTTCGGCGACTACGGCGAGGACCTCGAGGGCTACAAGCTCATCTTCTACGGCCTCCACATCGCCTTCGCCTACACCAAGGACGGCTATCAGCGGAGCCACGTCCTGCAGTGCTTGGACGCCTCCATCGCCTGGGACACGACCTACCAGTTCATGCTGACTTACGGCCCGAACGGAAGCGGCATCATGGGCAGTCCGGCCCGCTTCGTGGGCGCCAACGTCAACCTGTTCGACGACATCATCAACGACCCCATCTCGGTGGTGAGCAGCCTGCTGCAGTCCGACCCCAAGTACCACGAGTTCTCGAACCTGTCCGGCCTCCTCGCCGGGCTCGTGGCGGTCTGCGAGGCAGTCGGCGGCATCCCGGGCAGCTTCAAGGGGATCAACGACTTCAACACGGTGGAGGAGTTGCGCAACAAGATGCTCCACCAGATCGTCGCGGACGAGGGCGACGACACCTCCACTGGCCTGTTCTCTCGCAAGGCGTTCGACCAGTGGCTCAACAACTCCGCCGGCGGGATGGGCGGCCTCATGTCCATCCGCGACATCCTCAACATGGTGATGTCGTACATCTACTACGGGGTGGTCCCCAACCCCGCTCCCTACTACCGCGACGGCGGGGGCACCTTCACGTCCGAGGAGACCTCATCGACTTCGGTCTTGAGTGATTCAGCCAAGGCGGCAGCAGACGAACTGGAAGACGACATCTGGAAGGCCTACGACGAAATGGCGCTGGTCTCGGACGCCATCGTTGCCGTGCGGGCGGCGGCCGAACCGCCCGAGTCCGAGGGAGGCGGCGTCCTCGACGGACTCCTGGAGTCTCTCACTGATGCCTACACCGCAGGCGGCGCCAGCTACCTTGCGATCAACAGGGTCGTGTGGATGGTGGGGGATGTGGAGGCTAACGGGGACAATCTCAACGAGGCCGTCGGGACGTCGATCGCGACGAGTGCCGGCGCCCTCAAAGGTCGGTGCGACGCCTTGGCCGCCCAGGTCGAAGGGACCAACGCGTACGAGAAGATCCACGACGCGTCCAAGTACTTCTCGGTCTCCATCGACGCGCTCGCTATCTATTCGGACCCCGTGGTCCTTCTGGAGCAGTGCCGCAGTTTCTACCGGAAGGCCGTGGAATTGATCATGGACGCCGCCGGTTTGTCCTCCACGAGTACGCGTGAGGTGGAGCACGAGCAGCAGCCCAGGCTGGGGACTCAGATCTTCCGCCCGGACATCTGGTTCGCGGCGCCGCCGCGCTGCAACGTGATGTTCCCGGAGCACCACAATCTCTTCTCCTTCAACCGCCAGCTGTTGCGCGAGGTGACCCGGTACAACCTGCGCTCCAGCATGGAGCTGATCGGCCCCGACCCCCTGCTGGACTACTACTACTACGCCCCCGACTTGGCCGGGTACGTGGACTTGTCCGGGAGCAGCTACTGGACCGAGTCAGCGATCATCATGCCGCACGAGGTCCACACGGGCATCGTGCCCAAGATGCAGCATCTGGGGGAGATCTCGCTGTACGCGAACGCGGCGCAGAAGGCGTACTTCAACCAGCAGGCCGGGACGGACTCGGACCTGAAGAACTCCTACTCCCAGCGGGTGGCTCACCACAACTTCTTCCGCTTCCGCTTCGCTCCGAGGACCATCCAGGTGTCGGGGGAGTTCAACTACCTGCCTGTTTGCGGCTTCCCCATGGCGGTTATGGACAAGGCGTTCATCGCGCCCGAGGGGGTCACCGCCGAGGAGGTGCTGGCCGCGATCAACGAGGGGAAGGCCGAGTCCACCCTCGCCCTCTCCGGGCAGGAGCTGACGTTACCGACCCAGTTCCTGGGCATGGTGTCCAGCATCCAGCACTCTGTCGATCAGAGCGGCGGCCGTACCACGTTGGTGCTCAACTACTGCCGTGCCCACCGCACGCTCAGCGGGACAGACGACGAGTACCTCAACGTCCGGCTGACGGAGAAGAAGCTCGAGGCGGGGAACATCGCCACGGTCACGTTCCTGCTCGCCTACGACACTCTGAAGGCGAGCGGCAACGAGGAGGCGCTGGCCGTCCTCAAGGACCTCACCCCCCAGGACACCACCGCGAAGTTCGGGGCGCCGGAGCCGTCGGGCGCGCCGCAGTTCGTGCTCGACGTCACCGGCGACACCGACCTCGGCGGGGTCAAGAAGGTGGGATCCCGCGGCTTGCAGGGGACCATCACCGAGCTGAAGACGGACGGGACCATCACCTCGGACGCGGCCGGCGACCGCTACTACGGGCAGGTCGCCCTCACCGAGGAGGTCGAGGACCTCGAGGGGACCATCTCGACGATCATGCCCCCCGAGGAAGCCATCCGGCCG
>CAZNWW010000110.1:0-9366 GCA_964576155.1 uncultured Myxococcales bacterium
ACGTGCCGATTGGACCGGTACACCACCATCCGTGGACGAGCGGTGGTGCCGTTCGTCCTGGCCCGGCTACGCATCTTCCTGCGAAGTCGCTGCCGAAGGTTCCTGTTTATCTGCTTGCCGAGCTGCTTCACAGCTTCCTCCTGCCGAGGGCTACTTGCCCTTTGCGACCTTCTTCCTGACGTATTCGTCGGAGTACCGGATACCCTTACCCTTGTAGGGCTCCGGGGGTCTGATCCGTCGCAGCTTTGCCGACGTCTCGCCCACGAGCTGTTTGTCCACGCCCCTTACCTCTACGGTGGTGGCGTTGGGCACGGACAGCTCGATGCCCTGCGGTGCAGAGAAGAGCACCGGATGCGAGAACCCGATGGTGAGCTTGGCGTCCCGTCCGACCATCTCGACTTTGTAGCCGATCCCATGGATCTCGAGACGGCGCATGAAGCCCTTTTCGAGGCCCTCGACCATGTTAGCGAACAGCGAGCGGTAGAGCCCGTGCCGCGCCTTGCCCTTGATGGACTCCTCCGTCGGGGCCAAGATAAGCTGATCATTCTCGAGCTCTACCGTGACGTAATCGTAGACCTGCTCAAGGGTGGCCTTTCCGTTTGTCATGGAGATCCTGTCACCTGTCAGGGTGACCTTGACCCCCTTGGGGACCGGGATGGGCTGCTTGCCGACTCGACTGTCACCCACGGTGCACCTCCTTACCAGATCCGGCAGAGGATCTCACCGCCGACGTTGGCCCTGCGGGCGGCCTTGTCGGACATGAGGCCCTGAGATGTGGACACGATTGCGACGCCGAGTCCGTCGAGGACCTTCGGGATCTCCTTCGCTCCGGTGTAGAGGCGCCGACCCGGACGGGAGACCCGCTCGATGCCGGTGATAGCGCTGAGTCGCCCGTCGTCCAGGAACTTCAGTTCGATTCGAACCAGACCCTGGATGCGGTCGTCCAGGACCATGAAATCCTGGATGTAGCCTTCGTCCTTGAGGATCCCTGCGATGCCGACCTTGATCTTCGACTTCGGGATCTCGCACGCGGTGTGTCCTGCCTGGATCGCATTTCGAATACGAGTCAGGAAGTCCGCTATTGGATCTGTGATTCCGCTCATTTCTCTTTCATCCTTCGGCTCAGGCCTTCGGTTCGGGCCTCTGGTTCGGTCCCGCGCCAGTTTCCGCCGGGTTACCAGCTGGACTTGGTCACGCCGACCAGATGTCCGTTCAGCGCCAGCATCCTGAAGCAGATGCGGCACATGTCGAACTTACGCATGTAAGCCCGCGGCCGCCCACAGAGCGGGCAACGGTTCCGGTATCTAACCGGAAACTTGGGCTTACGAGACTGTCGAATCATCAGTGCCTTACGTGCCACTGGCTTTCTCCTATTTCCTGAAGGGCATCCCGAGATGCGTCAAGAGCGCTCGGGCCTCGTCGTCTTTGTTTGCACTGGTGACGACGGTGATGTTCATTCCCTTGATCTTCTGGACCTTGTCGTAGTCGATCTCGGGGAAGATGATCTGTTCTTTTATACCCATGGTGAAGTTGCCCCGGCCGTCGAATCCCTTGGGGGAGATGCCACGGAAGTCACGGACACGCGGTAGGGCCAGATTGAGCAGGCGATCCAGGAACTCCCACATGCGATCCCTGCGGAGAGTGACTGTGCAGCCCACGCTCATTCCTTCGCGAAGCTTGAAGCCTGCGATGGAGCGCTTCGCCTTGGTCACAACGGGCTTCTGCCCGGTGATAGCGGCGATCTCTTTCTGCGATGACTCGATGAGGCCGGCGTTCTGGATCGCCTCACCCAACCCCATGTTGACCACGACTTTGCTGACCCTGGGGATGGCCATGGGATTCGAAAACCCGAACTCTTCCTTGAGCTTCGGAACGATCTCGCTTTGATACATGTCCTTGAGCCTCGGCATCTCTTACTCCACTAATCGAGGGTCGCGTCGTGTTTGCGGGAGTACCGCACCTTGGTGCGTTTCCCCTTCTTCTCTTCGACCCGGAAGTTGACCCGTACAGGCCGGCCCAGCTTGGAATCCACCAGCATGACATTGGAGATGTCCAGTGGAGCTTCTTTCTCGATGATACCACCGGGTCGATACTCGTCCCGGGCTTTGGTGTGGCGCTTGACCAGGTTGATCTTTTCCACGGTCACGCGCTTTCCTTCATCGATGACACGCAGGATCTTGCCCCGCTTGCCCTTGTCCCTACCGACCATTATCTGAACCATGTCGCCCCTGCGAATCTTCATGGTAGCCTCCTAGAGCACCTCAGGTGCGAGCGAGGTGATCCGCTTGAATTCCTTGGAGCGCAGCTCACGGGCGACCGGGCCGAAGATACGGGTCCCGATGGGCTCGTCCTGCTTGTTGAGCAGAACCGCTGCGTTGTCATCGAACTTGATGTAGGTCCCGTCGTTCCGACGGACCTCCTTCGCGGTCCGTACCACGACGGCACGGTGGATTTCCCCTTTCTTGACCTTGGCCCGAGGGATCGCCTCCTTGATTGACACCACGATGATGTCACCGAGAGAAGCGTATCGGCGCCGGGAGCCGCCCAACACCTTGATGCACTGGAGCTTCTTCGCTCCGGAGTTGTCTGCCGCTGCGAGCGTGGTCTGCATCTGAATCATCGGGGACCTCCTACAGCGCCTTCTGCATGACCCGGCGCAGCCGCCATCGCTTGTCGCGAGAGAGCGGGCGGGACTCGACGATCTCGACGAAATCCCCGATGCCACACTGGTTCGTCTCGTCGTGGGCCTTGTAGCGCTTGCTGCGGGTGATGTATTTTTTATAGGTCGAATGCAGGTAGCGGCGGGTTACCTGGACGACGATGGTCTTGTCCATCTTGTCGGAGAGCACCTTGCCCTGCATGATCTTGCGGTTACCACGGGTCTCAGTCATCGGACGACTCCTTCTTCGCCTCGGCGGCCAAGCTACGCGCCTGCGCTTCGGTGCGGAGGCGGGCAATGTCCTTCTTGGTCAGCCGGACCTGTGAGGTGTTGGAGAGCTGCCCGGTGTGTTTCTGGAAACGCAGCCGAAACAGATCTTCCTCAGCGTTCCGAAGTTTCACGCCGAGCTCATCGTCTGAAAGCTGTCTGATCTCTCCAGACTTCATACGATCACCTGTCCCCTCTTCACGATCTTGGTCCGCATGGGCAGCTTGTGTGAGGCAATGCGGAATGCCTCGCGCACGACCGCCTCGGGGGCGCCTGCCACCTCATAGAGGACCCGGCCGGGTTTGATCACGGCGACCCAGTACTCAGGGGAGCCCTTGCCCTTGCCCATTCGTACTTCGGCAGGCTTCTGGGTGATGGGCTTGTCAGGGAAGACGCGGATCCACAGCCAACCGTAGCGTCGGATCCCACGCATGATCGAGATACGTGCGGCCTCGATCTGGCGAGAGGTGATCCAGCCACAGTCGGCGGCCATGAGGCCCCACTCACCGAAGGACACATCGTTACCCCGTCGGCAGAGCCCACGGCGCTTGCCCTTCTGAACCTTCCTATGTTTTATCCTCGTCGGTGCAAGCATCGTTAATCTCCTACCGAGCCCTCAGATAACTTCGCCCTTGTAGATCCAGCACTTGATGCCGATGACGCCGTACGTCGTCCGAGCCAGGGCATATCCGTAATCGATATCGGCGCGCAGGGTGTGCAAAGGTACCTGACCTTCGCGGTACCACTCCCGTCGAGCCATCTCGGCCCCACCGAGGCGGCCGGCGCAGCGGACCTTCACGCCCTTCGCACCCATGCGCAATGCGGTGCCCACGGCCTTCTTCATGACGCGTCGGAACGAAGCCCGTCGTTCGAGCTGCGCTGCCACATTCTCAGCGACCAGCTGCGCATCGATCTCGGCTTTCCGGACCTCGTGGATGTTAAGGAACACCTCGGCGCTGGTCAGCTTCTGGAGATCAGCCTTGACCTCGTCCGCCCGCTGCCCCTTCTTGCCGATGACGATGCCCGGGCGCGCCGTGTGTACGTTGATCTTGACCTTCCCCGCTGCCCGCTCGATCAGGATCTTGGAGATGCCTGCGTCGAAGAGCTTCTCCTTGATGGACTTCCGGATGCGGAGGTCCTCGTGGAGCATCTTCGCGTAGTCCCTCTCTGCGAACCACTTGGAGTTCCAGGTATTTACGATCCCGAGACGGAAACCGATGGGATTGACTTTTTGGCCCACGGTGTCCTCCTTAGCCCTCAGTGACCTCGACCATAAGGTGCGAGGTAAACTTGTTGATTCGGGTAGCCCGGCCCATGGCCCGCGGCTTGAAGCGGCGCATATTCGATGCCTTATCGGCGCAGATCTGCGAGATGACCAGGTTGTCCACGTCGACTTCGGCGCCGCTGTTGACCATGTTGGCCACGGCACATTCAAGGACCTTCTTCCACATACCGCTCGCCTTGCGGTGTACGATCTGCAGCGTTACGAGTGCGTCACCCACGCTCTTGCCCTTGATCGTGTTAGCGACCTCGCGGGCCTTCCGGGGGGCGATGCGCGCGTACTTCCAGGTGGCACGGGCTTTCATCTTACTTCCCCTTCCTCTGGCCGGCATGGCCAAAGAAATAGCGGGTCGGCGAGAACTCGCCGAGCTTATGCCCCACCATGTTCTCGGTGATGAACACAGGGATGAACTTCTTGCCGTTGTGAACGGCGATGGTCAGGCCCACGAACTCAGGAAGGATCGTCGAGCGCCTGGACCAGGTCTTGATCACGCGCTTGTCACCGGATTTCTGCGCGGCGAGCCCCTTCTTGAGGAGGTGATCGTCGATAAACGGGCCTTTCTTGGTCGACCTGCTCATGTCAACTCCTTACTTCTTCTTCCGCCGCGACACTATGAAGCGGTTCGAAGGCTTGTGCTTGTTGCGTGTTTTGCGACCCTTGGTGGGGACGCCCCACGGTGTGCAAGGATGGCGTCCGCCAGAGCTCTTGCCCTCGCCGCCGCCCATCGGGTGATCCACTGGGTTCATCGCCACGCCACGGGTGTGCGGGCGACGACCCAACCAACGACTCCGACCGGCCTTGCCCAGGGAAATCATGGAGTGCTCCACGTTTCCGACCTGTCCGACGGTTGCCCGGCATTCGGAGAAGATCCGACGCAGCTCGCCCGAGGGCAGGCGGACGAGGACATACTTGCCCTCCTTCGCCATGATCTGCGCGGAAGCACCAGCAGAGCGCACCATCTGGCCGCCCTTGCCCTTCTTCAACTCGACGTTGTGGACGACCGTACCCTGGGGCATGTCCTTCAGGGGCATGCTGTTCCCGGGGCGAATCTCCGCCTTGGGGGAGGAGAGGATGGTGTCCCCGACCTTGAGGCCAACGGGGGAAAGGATGTACCGCTTCTCGCCGTCCACGTAGTTCAGCAGCGCGATGCGTGCTGAGCGGTTCGGATCGTACTCAATCTTCGCAACCTTTGCGGGCACGCCGATCTTGTTGCGCTTGAAGTCGATCACCCGGAACCGGCGCTTGGCGCCGCCGCCGCGATGTCGCACGGTGATGCGACCGAAGTTGTTCCGGCCGCCGCTGCGCTTGAGCGCCTTCGTCAGGCTCTTCTCAGGCCCGTCCTTGGACATGCCGTCGGTGTTGACGACGGACATGTAACGGCGGGCGGGCGACGTCGGCTTGAACTTTTTGATAGCCATCTTCTTCCCCCTGCCTACACGCCCTCGAACAGATCGATGGTGTGGCCCTCCCGAAGCGTGACACATGCCTTCTTCCAGGAGGGGCGACGGCCCATCGTCCGGCCGACCCGGCGGTTCTTGCCGCGAATGATCTCGGTGTTGACCTTCGCCACCTTGACTTTGAAGATGGACTCGACCGCGGCGCGGACGTCCATCTTGTTGGCGGCCATCTCAACCTCGAAGTAGTACTTATTGTCTTCGTCCCGCTGGAGATCGGCCTTCTCTGACAGCACCGGCCGCTTCAGGACTCTGTAGACTTCCTTCATGATTTCTTCAGCCTCCCTTCCACCGCGGCCACCGCCCGCTGAGTCAGGACCAGGGTCTCGTGCCGGAGGATGTCCATCACGTTGAGGCCCTCAACGGGGAGGTACTTGACCTTGCGAATGTTCCGGGTGGACAAGGAGAGGTTCTGGTTGACCTCGTCCACGATGAGGACGTCCTTCAGGTTGAGGCCCTGGAGGGCATCCGCCGCCCGGCGGGTCTTGATCTCGGGAAGATCAAATGTGTCGAGGACGATGAGCTTCGTCTCCTCGAAACGTCGGGACAATGCGCTCCGGAGCGCGGCCTTCTTGACCTTGCTCGGGAGGGTGTATGAGAAGTCCCGGGGCTTGGGCCCGAAAGCAACGCCGCCGCCCTTGAGCAGAGGGGACTGTGCCGAGCCACGCCGTGCGCGCCCCGTCCCCTTCTGGCGGAACAGCTTGCGCCGGCTTCCGACGACGTCGCTGCGCTCTTTGGATGAAGCATTACCCCGTCGGCGGCAGGCGAGCTGCCAGCGAACCACCTCGTGGAAGAGGTGTTCCTTGACCGGACCCCCGAAGATCTCCTCAGAGAGGTCGATCTCGGAGACCTTCTTACCCGTGATATTGAGGACGTCTACCTTTGGCATCGTTCTCTCCTCGATCAAGTCTTGATCTCGACGTCCACACCAGCGGACAGGTCGAGCTTCATCAGCGCGTCGAGGGTCGAAGGGCTCGGCTCGACAATATCGAGCATCCGCTTATGTGTGCGAATCTCGAACTGCTCGCGGCTCTTCTTGTCCACGTGCGGTGAGCGGAGGACAGTGAATTTGTTGATTCGTGTAGGCAGCGGCACAGGGCCGGTAACCTTGGCACCCGTCCGCTTGGCGATTTCCACGATCTCGGCGACGGACTGGTCCAGGACCTTGTAGTCGTACGCCTTGAGCCGAATTCGAATCTTCTCCATCTTCCCTCTCCCTTGTGGGGTGGGTCAACGTTCGTAACCGACGGGGCATTGAAGGTGTTTGGCCTTCGTCGCCTTTCAGCAGGCGACCTCAACCCCTGTCCAACTTGTCACCAAGCCCCGTTGGGCCCGGAAAGTTCTACCACCGGTAATGAGCAAATGCCTTATTGGCCTCGGCCATACGGTGTGTATCCTCACGCTTCTTGATCGTGGTGCCCCGGTTCGCCGCGGCGTCCATGACCTCGTTTGCGAGCTTGTCCATCATGGTCTTCTCACCGCGTTTGCGGGAGTAGCTGATCAGCCAGCGAATCGACAGGGACAAGGCCCGCTCCGGCGGTACTTCGATCGGCACCTGGTAAGTGGAACCGCCGACCCGGCGAGACTTGACCTCGACCCGGGGTTTGACATTCTCGAGCGCCGTCTTGAAGACCTTGACCGGATCCTGCTTCGTGAAGTTGGCCACGCGATCCATCGCGCCGTAGAAGATCCGCTCGGCGGTGGTCTTCTTGCCGCGCTGCATGAGGTGGTTCACGAACCGAGCCACCAGCACGTCGTGGTACTTGGGATCCGGGTTGAGCTTGCGCTTCGGGACTTCTCTACGTCTCGGCATTGCTGGCCCCCTACTTGCCCTTCTTGGTGCCGTACTTGGACCGGCGCTGCTTACGGTTGCTGACGCCCTGGGTGTCCAGGGTCCCGCGTACGATATGGTAGCGCACGCCAGGAAGATCTTTAACACGACCTCCGCGAATTAGCACAATACTGTGCTCTTGGAGGTTGTGACCTTCGCCCGGGATGTACGAGGTGACCTCGAATCCATTGGTGAGGCGGACACGGGCGACCTTCCGAAGAGCTGAGTTCGGCTTCTTGGGCGTGGTGGTGTAAACACGAGTGCAGACCCCACGTCGTTGCGGGCACCGCTGGAGGGCACGCGCCTTCTTCTTGGCGAGTATCTGTTTGCGGCCCTTTCTGACCAGCTGATTGATCGTCGGCATGCCGTTGAATCCCCTTGCTCAAAGCCTCATTCCTACGTCTCTTCTGACGCACAGCGGATTGGGAGTATAGATAAGCGGCTTCCTAAGTCAAGCACTAATTCAGCGCTGGGGCGTAGTGTCAGTCGAGCTCGGCCGCGTAAGGGTCGTCGAGCTCGAGCTTGATGTCGCGGTAGAGGGGGAAGCCGGTGCCGGCCGGGATGATCCGGCCCATGATGACGTTCTCCTTGAGGCCAGCGAGCTTGTCGACCTTGCCGGAGATGCTGGCCTCGGTGAGGACGCGGGTGGTCTCCTGGAAGGAGGACGCGCTGATGAAGCTGTCCGTGGCCAGGGAGGCCTTCGTGATCCCCAGGAGGATCGGCTCGCCGGTGGCTGGCCGTCCCTTGTTGGTCATCACGTCCTCGTTCTCATTTTCGAACCGCCACTTGTCCACCTGCTCGTCTGCGAGGAAGCGGGTGTCGCCGGGGTCGATGATCCGGACCCAGCGCAGCATCTGGCGCACAATCGCCTCGATGTGCTTGTCATGGATCTTGACGCCCTGGAGGCGATAGACCTGCTGGATCTCGTTCACCAGGTACTGGGATAGATCCTTCTCTCCCAGAACCCGGAGGATGTCGTGGGGGTTGGAGGGCCCGTCCATGAGGGGGTCGCCTGCGCGGACTCGGTCGCCGTCGTGGACGATGGCGTGCTTCCCCTTGGGGATCAGGTACTCCATCTTCTTCCCGAGATCGGGGCTGATGACGATCTTGCGCTTTCCCTTGGCGGTGGTCTTCCCGAAGGAGACCACGCCGTCGATCTCCGAGATGATCGCAAACTCCTTGGGCCGCCGGGCCTCAAAGAGCTCAGCGACTCGCGGGAGACCACCGGTGATGTCCTTGGTCTTGGTGGTCTCACGGGGGATCTTCGCCAGCTCCTCGCCCGCCTCGACCATTTGCCCCTCGGTCACGTTGATGTTTGCGCCGACCGGCAATTGGTATCGTGCGGGGACGTTGGTCTCGGGGTTCCTCAGGGTGGCAGAGCCCTTCCCCGGGTCCTTCAGGGAGATGCGGGGCTGGGCCGTCGGGTCCTGGGGCTCGATGATGACCTTACGGGTGAGACCCGTGACTTCATCGAGCTGTTCGACCATGGTCACGCCCTCGATGATGTCCCCGAACTTCACCTTTCCCGAAACCTCGGCCAGGAAGGGGATCGACCAGGGGTCCCACTCGGCGAGGCTGTCGCCAGGCTTGACCACGCCGCCGATCGGGACGGTGAGCTTCGCGCCGTAGGGCACCAGGTAGCGCTCACGCTCGCGGCCTTCGGAATCGACCACCCGAACTTCGCCGTTCCGGTTCATGACGGTGACGCTCCCGTCAGAGCGCTCCTGGGTCTTGATCTCGTGATATGTGACCGTGCCGTCGAACCGGGCGGTGAGGGATGACTGCTCCCCGGCGCTGGCCGCTGCCCCGCCGATGTGGAATGTCCGCATGGTGAGCTGCGTGCCGGGCTCGCCGATGGACTGGGCCGCGATGA
>CAZNWW010000111.1:0-9357 GCA_964576155.1 uncultured Myxococcales bacterium
CGATCGTCCACTATCAGGCCACCGAGGAGAGCTGCGCGGCGATCCGCCCGGAGGGGATCCTCCTGGTGGACTCCGGGGGTCAGTACCTCGACGGGACCACGGACATCACACGCACCATGGCCATGGGGCCGCCGACTAAGATGCAGCGGCGGGCCTACACTGCAGTGCTCCGCGGTCACCTGCGCCTTGGCCACGCCAGGTTCACCGCGGGCACCGACGGCTACCAGCTGGATATTCTTGCCCGGTCCGCGCTGTGGGAGGAGGCCCTGGACTACGGGCACGGCACCGGTCACGGGGTCGGCGCCTTCCTCTGCGTCCACGAGGGGCCTTTCAGCGTCTCCCTGCGGAAGAACCTCACGCCCCTGGTCCCGGGCAACGTCCTGAGCAATGAACCAGGCTTCTACGAGACCGACGGCTTCGGGATCCGTATCGAGAACTTGATCATCACGGTCGAGGACCAGAAGAACCCCTACGCCCGCTTCCTGGCCTTCGAAGACCTGACCCTCTGCCCCTACGACCGCCGCCTCATCGATAATGGGATGCTCACGCCGAAGGAGATCGGCTGGGTGGACGCGTACCACGCGAAGGTGCTGGATGCGTTGTCGCCCTACCTCGTCGGCGAGGATCTCGCCTGGCTCGAAAAGGCGACCGCCGCGCTCTGATCACTTCCTGTCGATAGCACCGAACCGCGCGCAGGCCTCCAGCCACGGGAACACGTGACGATCCTTGGGGGTGTGGAAGATCGCCAGCTCTTCATCACGCTCCGTGGTCACGAAGGCCACCACCTTGCGGATCGGGGACCAGTGGTGGGTCCGCTGGACCATGCAGCCGATGTCGCAGGCCGCCAGGGCCTCGGTTTGAGGAGTCTTGACCCAGCGCGGGTGGGCGACCGCGTCCTCCACGGTCACCTGGGTGTCGTGGAGGGCGCTCTCGGTCTGCTTGGTCAGCACGTTGGACAGGAACTCCAGGGTCTCGGGCAGGGTCTCGGGCTCCACCACGCCGCGCATCGAGCCCGTCGGGACGTCGTCCTTGAATTGCCCCGCCCGGCTCAGGGGCAGGATCCCCCAGCGGGACAGAGAGCGCATCCCCATCATCCCGAGGACCACTGGGCGCGCGTCCAGGGCCATGCGGATCGTACGCAGGCCGAGCTGGATCGCCTGCTCTGAGAACACCGTCTGGTAGTGGGAGATGAAGTGGTCCAAGTCGACCATGGCACGGAGGAATTTTTTGTCACCCGCGGTGCCGTGGGGGGTGCCGTTGAGCGCTGCGAAGAGGAGGTTGCGGGTCCGCAGGGTCTTGAGGAGCCGCTGCTGCTCCGGCGTGCCGCTGCGGAGGAGGTGCTCTGCCATCATGCCGTTGGGGCAGCCCTGGCTGTAACCGATCCAGGCCCACGGGCCATCGACCCGGCCGATTGCCTCGATTGCCTTCCCCGCGTTGTACTCGAGGGAGCGCCCCGTCGCGGTGTCAGCGCGGAGCACCCTCACGCCCCGTTGCTCGGCGAGGCGTCGGTATGGGTCCTCCAGTTCGGTGCCCTGGGCGCCCTCGGTGATCACGCCCATGCAGCTCACCAGGGTCAAGTCGTACTGTCCGGGCGCCGGCTCCAACAGGAGACGGACCAGGGGATCCGAGAGGAGACGAGCGCGGTCTTCGGGGGCGCGGTACAGCACCTGGACCACCCGCTCCACGAGTGCCTGCTCTTCGTCGGGGACTCCTTCGCCGCTGCGGACCCCGATCCAGTGACGGACCAGATCCACATCCGCCTGCGCGTTGCGCACGACAGAGCGCACCATAAGGGCCTCATGGTTTCGGGCCCAGAAGTCCTTGAAGAACGGGAGCGTGAAGGCTCGCCGATCCGTCGCCTGCAAGGCTGCGCAGGCGTCGAAGGCCTGGCGATAGGCCGCCTCGGCCCGTCGCCGCCGCACGGGCTCCCGGCCCTGGAAGGTGCAACGGGCCGCAACCTTGTCGGCCTCGGCCATAGCGCTGCGCGCGTCGTCACAGAGACCCTGAAGTCGGGCGGTCTCCGTGAGGGGCCGCCGGGCGCGGTGCCGCGCCTCCTGGAGGCGGAACTTGAGCGCGCGGTAGGTAGCGCCTTCGTTGACCACCTGCTCCGCTGTGTGCGTCAAGGCCTCGTAGTAGCTGAGGCGCGCCCAGCGTCCCCCGGCCATGTAGTCCGAGCGCCGGGGGAAGGACACCCCGAGCTTCTCAGTAAAAAAGTTTACCAGGTCCACGGGTTCGCGAACCTTGTCTTGCTCCATGTCCAGGAGTGCGAGGAGGACCCCGGCGAGGATCCGGGGGTTGTTCTCCCCCATCTCGATGAGGACGCCGTGGAGGAAGAGGGCCGGCATCTGGTCCAGCATGTCCAGCAGGAGGCGCTGGTTGAGCTGCACCGTGCGCCCGCTCCAGACGGCTGCCAGACCCGACTGGAGCAGGAGCGCGACGTCCCGGGGGCCGATGAGGCTGTGGGGGATCAGCTCCACCGGGATCCCCGCGGCGTCCGCGTCCGGCGCGGGCGCGGTGCCCATGGCGATGGTGTCCCCCAGGAAGAAGGAGATCGCCACGGCCTGGGGCGCGAAGCCGACCCCGCCGTATCCCTCCTCGATGCTCAGGACCCGCCGCTTCACGTCGAGGATGTGCCGCAGGCGCCGCCGGATCTTCCTGGGGAGGTCCTTCTCCCGTCGCGAGATGATCCAGGACAACTGCGCCGGGTTGAGCCAGGGGGCCAGCCGACCGAGCCGGGCCACCAGATCGATTGGGAGCGCTCCGCGGCGTTCCAGATCGCGATAGAGCTTCGCCGCAGCAGGGATCCCCTCGAACCGCTCTGTGTAGGCTGGATCCTCCGAGAGAGGCCTGGCCTCCCGCACCGGGAAGGCCGGCTCCGGATCCATGGGAGCCAGGACCCGGGAGAGCCAGCGGAGGATGCGGTCCACCTCGAACTCGAAGGGGTGGTCCGGGAGGTGCTCGTACAAGAGGGCCTTGACCGCCGGGACGCTCAACCCCTCAGCGGCCACCACCTTTTGGATCAAGGGCAGCACACGCTCGTCGATGTCGTCGGAGTCCGTGAGGAGGCGGGAGAGAAGCCGCGCCATGCGTCCGGCGGGGATCACGTCCTTCGGCTTCCGGATCCCCTCTGCGTCCACAGCGTCCTGGAAACGCTGGGCAATGTCCCTGAGGACCTCGAGGAGGTCGGCGGCCTCGTCGGAGAGGACGCGCGCCGACGAGAGCACCCTGTCCACGGCCTCGTCCGATTCGAGGATGTCGAGCCACCGCCCCGGCTCCTCTGCGGGGTTCAGGAGTGCGTTGAAGTACCGGGCGTCATAGAGGCCCAGCTCGGGGCCGTGGATCGAGAGGCCCCCCGAGGGACTCACCCTGAGGGTGAACGCATTTCGTCGCAGGTCAGGGACCCAGACCTCCGTAGCGCGCCGTTCCCGTCGAAGCACCGGGGAGCGGTCGTGCATGTCCCAGCCCAGGTCCACGTCGGCGCGCCCGAGGCCTGACGTCCCGAGTGTCCCCTCCAGGACGTCTACGTAGAAATCCGTGTCTTCGGGGAGGGTGAGGCTCCGATCGCCGAGGTGCGCCTGGCCCTGACTCAGGTGGAGGTCCACCCGCGTCCCGGAGAACTCCCAGTCCGTGCCGCCTCGCCCCCGAGGACGCGTGTCCAGACGTGTCTTGTATTCCAGCGTTCCGTCCAGGAAGGCCTTCAAGAGTCCGTCCTCGACCTCCAACTCGGGGAAGGTCGGGACCTGGGTGGTGGCGCGGGCAGCGCCGCTTGCCTCGCCGTCCAACGCTATTGAAAAAGTCCGTGGCGCGTCCGAGCGAATGCTGCCGCGCACCTCACCGGAGAGCGTCGCTACCTCGAGGACATTGGCGCCGTTGTCGAACCCCGTGCCGTCCTCGGTCCGGAATCGTGCGGCGAGGGAGAGGTCGAGGCGTTGGGCAGGCTCGGTGCCCAGGCGGATCATGGTCTCCCCCGAGATTTCGGGCCGCTCCAGGGACACGACCGCCGCTGTCTCCCCGAGGAGCAGCGGGTGGTCCGTGCGGGCCGCAATACGAAGCGCCGGGAGGGTGGATCCTTCTTCTGCGTTGACCTCCAGCTCCATGTCCAGGTGGTCCAGGGGGCGGTCGTCCAGGAGCACATCGATCAGGGAGCGGTTCTTGCGTGTGCGCACCCGCAACTTGCCATTGGCGAGGGTCCGGGTGCCGCCGGACGCCAGGACAATCCGGGACGCAGTGATCCGCGCTGACCGCGGACCTAGGCGCCCCTTGATGTCCCCCCGAAGGGTGAAGGTCCCCGGCGCCGCCACGAGCACGCTGAACCGGCCCGCAGCGGAAGTGGTCCCCTTCAACTCCACCTCGGGGGCCTCACCGGCGAGGTCCACGGAGGCCTGGAAACGGTCCACCATCCCCGCCACTGCTCGGGCCAGGTCGTGGGATCGCAGCCGGTCGGTGCGGACCAGCGCCGAGGCCGCCGGATGCCGGGACAGGAGGTGATCCAAGGTAGCGTGGAATGACGGGATCAGCGCCTTCGGGAGGCGGATGTTTTCGAATGGGATCAAGCCCTTGTCCAGGCAGCTGGTCTCTCCGCTGAACCGCAGGTCCAGCTCCCAGCCTCCGGGGCGGCGGACCGGACGGGCCGAGATCCGCTTGAGGAGGATCGTAGCAATGTCCTCCGGTCGACCTCGGAGCCGACCCACCAGGTCGGTGAGCGCGTCGGCGATGCCCTCGGGCCGGCCGAATCGACCTTGGAGCTTCTTCAGCAGGCCACGGGGGCGTTCGAGGAGATCGCCATACTCCTTCAGCATGCTCCCGGCCAGCGCGGCGACGCCCTCGGCCCGGTTACGTAGGGCCTTGATCCCCCGGTCCTCGAAGAGCCCCGGCAGGCGACTCAGCGCCGGGACGATGTCCTCGAGGACGAGGGGCGAAGTGAAGGTCATGTCGAAGCCGGCGACCCGGGTCCGTCCCCCGGGGCCGCTCCGCTCCGCCCTGAGGTCCACCCGCGCGCGGGTGCCCGGCAGCACGCGCACCGGGAGTACCAGATCCGGCAGGATGGGGAGCGGGTGCTCCCCCGATGACAGCCTTGCCTCACCCTGGAGGTGGAGTCGGCTGAGCAGATCGTAGCCCACATCGTCCAGGCTCACGTCCACGGAGACCGGGGGGGCCAGCGGGGTGAAGAGACCGCCGTGCAGGCGTCGGTCGAGCCGGATCCGCACAATCCCTGGGCCGTCACGCGTGGTGAGCTTCGGAGGGAGCGGCGTGTGATCGCGCATCTGTACCTCGGGGCGGTTCGTCGAAACTACACTATGAAAACGCACCTGCGGATTCAACCGTTCTGATTCGCAGATCCGGGGATATACTGCTGGTCGACGGTCCCGTCGGACCGTCAGGGGGTTACGCTATGTGGAGCAAGCACCTGCAGTGTCTTCTATTCTTGTTCATGTGTGGGTGTACTCGCGATGCTCCGGGGGGCAGGGACGCAAGCACAGAATCTGTCGACGATCCCCTCGCTCCGGTCTGCATTCTCCCTGGTGAGTTCATGATGGGGTCCCCGTTGAGCGAGCCTGGCCGCGGTCCCGATGAGGCGGCCCACCAGGTCCGGATCTCCCGTCCCTTCCTGATGGACGCCACCGAGGTGACCTCGCGGAGCTGGGCCACGCTCATGGGGTCGGCCCCGGAGCCAATGGATGGGTGCGGGGTCGAATGCCCCGTGACCCTGGTGAGTTGGTACGACACGTTGGCCTACTTGAACGCTCGCTCCCGACGGGATGGGCTGGCGCCATGCTACGTGATGGAAGATTGCGCCGGGGAGCCGGGCGCGGGGTGCCCGTCTGGCGGGGCCGACTGCCGGGGCGGGTTCCGGTGTGATTCCGTTCGTTTCAGCGGGCTCGACTGCACCGGATGGCGTCTCCCCAGCGAGGCCGAGTGGGAGTACGCTGCGCGCGCAGGGAGCGCCGGTCCCTTCCCTCTCGGGAACTGCATCTCCCGGAGGGAGGCTGCCTTCGATGGCACCCGGCCGTTGAGTGGATGCTCAGCAGAGATCGCCGAAGCCCGTCCCGTCCCGGTAGGGTCCTTGGCACCAAACCGCTGGGGCCTGTACGAGATGCGCGGGAACGTCTACGAGTGGGTCTGGGACTTGCACCAGGCATACTCCTCGGGCACTGCCGAGGATCCGTTGGGACCGCCGTTCGGGGATCAGCGGGTCGTGCGGGGGGGGGCATTCGCCTTCCCCATGGCCTCCCTCCGGGCGGCGCATCGGAGCAAGATGGCCCCCGAGCGTCGTTCGGATATGGACGGGTTCCGGGCGGCGCGTAGCGCCGGCCCCCCAGGGGCCACCGCCTGCCGTTGAGGATCCTCCGCGTAGAGCGTAGTATGTTTCCCGCCAATGTGAGGAGGCTCCCATGCGAAGACGCGCTTTGATCTTCGGCCTGCTGATCCTGTGTGCTGGTTGCGACGGCGGCGCTTCGGGTGACCATGCGGATTCCACAGGCGGGGAGCCGGAGATTTCCGGCGTGGACACCATCGTCGGCGTCGACACGGAGGACGTCTCCACACCCGACGGACCGCCAGTGATTCCGGGCGCCGACTACCTGATCGTCACCGCCGCCGACCTCCTTGCCACCGCGGAGGCCTTCAAGATCTACCGGGAGGAGACCGGGTACGTCGTGTCCCTCGCCACCCTGGAGCAGGTCATAGCGGATGGCGCAAAGGCGACGGATATAGACGTGGCGATCCACATCAAGAGCTGGGTGGCGATGCACTGGGAGGCCCGCCACGCGGATCGGCCGATGTTCCTGCTCCTCGTCGGCGACGCGGACCTCTCGTTCAACGATCCTCAGAAGACCATCCCCGCGGTGAAGTGGCCCGGAGAGTGGGAGGGCTGCCTCTCGGACAACCACTACGGGGAGATGGACGGTGACCACGTGCCCGACGTGGCCGTGGGGCGTCTCCCCGTGCGCTCTGACGCGCAGGGCCTCGATCTCCTGGACCGGATCGTGACCCACGAGACCACATACACCACCGGCCCCTGGAACCACCGCCTCAACGTCTACGCGGGAGAGGGAGGCTTCGGCGACGAGGTGGATTTTTTCATCGAGACCATCGCCCAGAAGGGCCTGGAGTCGGTGCCCATGGCATTTGATATCAGCTTCGCCTACGACAGCCCGACCAGCACTTGGTACTACACGCCCTTCGAAGAGAAAGTCCACGAGATGGTCACCACGGGGGCGGTGCTCACCACCTTCATGGGCCACGGGGGCGGGGAGCTCGACGTCCTGGACCTCACCCAGGTGAAGCCAGCGGATCGGTACCCCATGTACGCGTTCTTCGCGTGCAGCACCGGGGAGTACGCCAACCATTGGATGTCCGAGTCCGAGGAGGTGATGCTCCAGGCCGGGGGGCCCATGGCGATCCTGGTCTCCACCGCGACCACCCACCCCTACGCGAACGCGGTGAACGCGCTGGAGATCGAGGCCGCGGTCTTCGAAGACCAGCCGGCGACCTATGGCGAAGCCGTGGTAGGGATGAAGTGGCGCTCCCTGTACCACGAGAGCGATCTCCTGGATCTCATCGACGGCTTCGCCGAGACCCAGATGCCCATCGAAGAGATGGAAGGCTCGATCCTGGATCACATGTACAGCTACAACCTCCTTGGCGATCCAGCGGTGCGTCTGCGGATCCCACCCCCCGCGGTGACCATCGACGCGGAGGACGCAAGCGTCGGCGAGACCTTGGAGGTCTCCGGGACCGCCGCCGGCCTCTCCGGGGGCACCGCCCGCACCAGGATCGTCTACGGCAGGGCGTCGATCCTGCACCAGCTCACCCCCGTGGACGACCCGTCGGATCCCGACGCTGTTTTGGTGATCCAGGAGAACTGGGAGAAGGTCATGGACCACACCGTGGCCGAGGTGGAGCTGCCCCTCGGTCCGGATGGTGCGTTCGCCGGCACCCTCGATGTCCCTGACGGCACCAAGAAGGGTACATACTGGGTTGTAGTCTACGCGGACGACGGGATCACCGACGCGGTGGGCTCCGTGGAGATCTCGATCAAGTAGCTCGCTTCGGTTCGACCTTCGGCAGCAGCCAGACAAGCAACGCCAGGAACCCGTAGACCATCGACAGGCGGTAGGGCACGTCGGGGTCCGGGAGGCTCCACGGCAGGTAGATGTCCCCGTGGGGCAGCACCGAGTGGATGAACCCGAAGAACGACAGCACCGCCAGGATCACGAAGAAGAGTGCGGCGTGGCCGGACTCTCGATCCACGAGCTTCGCCACCACCGCGGCCCAGAGCATGGACGTGATGATGAAGCCGTGGCCGAGGAGGGTGGAGACCTGCATCCAGACGAGGGCGTCGTGGCTCGTCGGGAGCTTGCCCCCGAGCCCGGGATCGAAGAGGACCGTGGCCAGCGCGATGCGGACCAGCTCTCCAACCACGGGGAGAAGCGCGATGAAGATGGCGCCGTAGTGGCGCTTCGGCACCACCGCGTAGGCCTGGCCCGTGATCTCCAGCCCCACGAAAAGGAGGACCGGCGCGACCGCGGCCGCGGGGATGGCGTCCACGATCCAGGAGATGTAGCCCAGCATCCCGCCTAACCCTACGAAGAGCCCCGTGGCCAGAGTGTAAGCGGCCCGCGCGCCCATGGCCTTGTATGCGGGGTGGCCGATGTAGGGGGTGGACTGGACGACGCCGCCGAAGAACCCTGCCACGAGGGTGGCCCCCGCCTCAGTGAGGAG
Organism: uncultured Myxococcales bacterium; assembly: GCA_964576155.1. Classification (GTDB taxonomy): domain Bacteria; phylum Myxococcota_A; class UBA9042; order CAIXZC01; family CAIXZC01; genus CAZNWW01. Next base: position 8,725 of record CAZNWW010000111.1, read on the forward strand.
GATGTCCCGGGTCTTGAAGTCGTCCCCTGCACAGCGGGCGCTCTCGGTGACGTTGATGCCGCCCACGATGGTCAGGAGACCGAAGGGGATGGCAAAGGGCAGGTAGGTCAACGCGGCCCGGGCCTCGCCCAGCCAGGCCAAGGTCGGAATGGGCGCGGCCAGGTACAGCGTCGGCTCGGGGAGCTTGAAGGGCCCCGAGAGCAGCCCCAAGGGGCCTAACACGAAGTACACCAATGTCCCCACGCCCACCGCGGCGAAGGCCCCGGGGAGCCGAAAGGGCAACTCGAAGCGGGCCACCAGCGTGAAGACCAGGAGCCCCAGGGCCACCAGGCCTACTTCGGGCATCTCGAACATGTGCATCAGGGGGATGAAGCCCAGCAGGGTCACGCCGACCCCGGCCAGGGAGCCGAGGAGGCCCGCCTGGGGGACGACCTTCTGGATGTACTCTCCGAAGAACGCGGTAGCGGTCTTGACCACGCCCATGAAGATCAGGGTGGCCATGCCGATCTTCCAGCTCACCATCGCCGCGGCGTGGGGATCCATACCCCCGGCCTGTGCTGCGCGGAACGAAGGGATCAGCACCGCCAGGGCCACGCCGATGGTGGACGGCGTGTCCAGACCCAGGGGCATCGC
>CAZNWW010000112.1:0-331 GCA_964576155.1 uncultured Myxococcales bacterium
GAAGATGGAAGAAATCCTAGAAAAGGAATTTCCCGGTCAGTAACCCTTCCTTTCTTGCTCCCCGATCAATCTGACATAGGATGGATCAAGGCGCGCGAGGTGCGCGTGGGGAGGGGTGCGCTTGGAGATCCTTCGGCTTCCAATTCGTTTCTTCGAGGAGATTGGGCGGATCACCCTGTTCTTCCTGGAGGCCCTCGCGCTGACGTTCCGCCCACCCTACCGGGTCGGGCTCCTCGTCAAGGCCATGGAGTTCGTCGGCGTCGGGTCCCTGTTCATCATCCTCCTCACCGGGGCCTTCGCCGGCGCGGTCATGGCGCTGCAGTTCATCTAC
>CAZNWW010000112.1:341-3836 GCA_964576155.1 uncultured Myxococcales bacterium
GCAGCCTTGATGGTGACGGGCCGGGCGGGGAGCGCGATGGCCACAGAGCTCGGGACCATGCGTGTTACCGAGCAGATCGACGCAATGGAGACCATGGCGGTCAATCCCATCCAGTACCTGGTGGTCCCGAGGCTGTGGGCGTCGGCCATCGTGCTGCCCATTCTCGTCGTCTTGTTCACCCTCGTGGGCATGGCGGGCTGCTACCTGGTGTCTGTGAAGTGGATGGGCGTGGACTATGGTCTGTACATGAGGACCGTCCGAAGCTGGATGGATCCATGGGATATGTGGATCGGCACCATCAAGGCCGTCGTCTTCGGGCTGACCTTCGCCGTGATCAGCTGCTACAAGGGCTTCAACGCAGAGGGTGGGGCCCGAGGTGTCGGGCAGGCCACCACCAGCGCGGTTGTGATCTCGTCTGTGATGATCTTCGTGTTGGACTATTTCCTGACTGCAATGATGTTCTGAGGGAGATCACATGGGGAGTACACAACGACTCATCCTGCTGGTGGTCGCAGGCTTCGCGGCTGCGACCCTGCCCGCGCTGGCATGGATCTTCCTGCACGATGAAGGGAAGCCAGCGCCGCAGCAGCAGGAGGCCAGCGTCGAGGCGCCGGTCCCCGACGCGGCGGACGTCCTCGAGCAGCGGCTCCAATCCCGGATCATCGAGCGAACCGATCTGGAGGTCTCGGTCCCGGGCGACACCCTTCTGCGCATCCAACGGCTGACCCGGGCCCCGGGCGAGGGGGCGGATGCAGAGGGTATGACCCTCGACCTGGCGGCTCTGTGGACCGTGCGGCGGGGTCAACTGGGTCGTGAGATTGAAGATCTCTGGAATCGGCTCCCCGATGACTGCGAGACCATCCACGGGTCCGCCACGGTGACCATGGGGCTCCAGGGAGCTGACGGCGCGCCCGTCGTCCTCGAGACAGCGTCCGTCACCCTGATCCGGGGGCCGGAGGGGCTCGGGATTCGTATTATCAAGGAGCTCCCGGACGGCGCCTCCCTGGCCTTGGATATGGAGCGGGTAGCCCGTACGGGGAACGTTCACCTCACCGCTACCGCGGGCAGCCCGTGGCCTGTTTCTCCAGCCTGGCTCCCCAAGGGCTGGTCGCTCAGGTTTGGCCGGCTGGACCTCATGGGGACCGCCGGTCTCGTGGTTCAGGGGCTGAAGGTGACGGACACCGTGGGGAACGAGGTGTTTCGCGCGGAGAAGCTCACCGTGGAGGCCGAGGGAACAGTGCCCTTGGCCCTACTGCGGGACGGGCTGCCCGGTCGATCCATCGGTGTGGAGCGCAGTGTGAGTCTGAAGGCGCAGGCCGTCGGGCTGCGATGGCCGGAGGCCCTGCAGCTTCCCTTGCTGGAGGAGTTGGGCGCCCTCGAAGGCGGGGGGGCCGGTTGGCTCGAGGCGACCTCGCTCGTCCGAGGGAGCGGAGTTCCGTTCAAGCTCGAAGGGATCGTCACAGAGCGCAACGGACGGGAGATAGCGAAGGCCGCATCGCTGGAGTCCATCGAGGGGCGGTCCCTCGTCGTGCGCGACGTCTCGTTGACCCCTGGGATCCTCGGCTTCTCTGCGAAGGGGCCCGAGATCCGGGCGAGCGTGGATTCCTATGGGGTGGTCGAGTGGCGGGTCGAGGGCCTCGCCGCGACCATCGCACCCGGCCCCGCCGACCTCCTGCGGATCACCGTGTGGGCTTCCGGCGTGGTTGCGCACTTCAAGTCCATGCTGGCTCGCTCCGAAGAGGGCGAGGACCCCGCCACGCAGTCCCCCGGGGACTTCCTGCCGGACACACGGCCCCTCCGAGACCTCCTCGAGAATCAGCGGGTTTTCTGTGAGGGCTGCGCGTTGGCGCTCAGCGCCGGTCCGGTGGATCTCGCATTCAAGGCGGTCAAGCTCTCCGCGATCTGGGAGCACGCCAGCGAGCTGTCCCTGCGCTTCGAGGCCGGTGGTGTAGAGGGGACCGATGACCTCTCTGGTCCATTCGTGCTCTCGGCCGCACTGGATTCGGCGGGGAACCCGGCGAAGCTCCAGGCCCGCCTCGGCGGCGAGAAGATCTCCACGCTGTTCCGGCGCGCCTTCCCCGGGCAGGCGCTCCGGGAGGGCGCCATTGAGCTGGACGTCTCATGGACCCGATCTGACCACGGCGCAGTCTTCGGGGGTTGGGTCAGGGGCACGGATCTTCTGCTCGAGCATCGATGGATCGCCGGCTGGCCCGTTCGCTTCCCCAGTCTACGAGTGGAGGTGGAGGGCCTCTGGGACGAGAAGTCCGACCGTCTCGATGTGTCGGTCTCCCGGGCGGAGCTCGGGCAGGTCTGGGGTCGCGGGAGCTTGAAGATCGGGCGCATAAGCGGTATCCGCACCTACGAGCTCTCGGTGGATTTCCCGGAGCAGGACTGTGGGAAGCTCTTCCGGGCCATTCCGAGGGAGCTCGCACCCCACCTGGCGGACGCGGTGTTCCAAGGCTCGCTCTGGTTCCGGGGCGCGTTCAACGTGGACCTGGGGGACATCCGCAAGACCATCAAGGTGGATCTGAGCGGTGAGTGGGAGCGATGCCGCGCTGTGACTCTCGGACCCAAGGTGAACGTGGACGCGCTCAACAGCGAAGATTTCATCCACCGGGTCGTGGTCAAGGGCGAGGACCTGGGAGTTGTAGTAGGACCCGGGACCGGGGACTTCACCCAGCTCCATCGCATCCCCAAGTATGTACAGGCGGCGGCATGGGGAACGGAGGATCTGGCGTTCTTCAAGCACCAGGGTTTCAAGCTGAGCCTGATCCGCCGGGCCTTGATCCTGCTCTTCGAGCGGGGATACTTCGCGTACGGCGGCTCGACGGTCAGCCAGCAGCTGGTGAAGAATCTCTTTCTGTACCGCTCCAAGACCTTGTCCCGGAAGCTCGAGGAGGCCATCATCACCTGGCACATGGAGCGAACCCTCAGTAAGGAGCGGATCCTCGAACTCTACCTCAACTGCATCGAATTCGGGCCGAGGATCTGGGGAATCAAGCGGGCAGCACGGACCTACTTCGGCAAACGGCCGGACCAGCTCACGCCCCTCGAGGGCGCATTCATCATGGCCAACAAGCCTGATCCGCCTTACGGTTATTACATGTACAAACGCGGGCAGGTGAATGATCGCTGGAAGAAGAAGCTCAAGCGGGTCATGGACCGTCTCCATTTCCAGATGGGTGTTATCTCTGCGTCGCAGTACGAGGCCGAGTCCCACTTCGAGCCCCGGTTCCGAGGCGCGGCCGGCCTGCCTGCGGATGGTGAGGCGCCGCCGCCGGACGGCGAGCCGCCGGTGGAGCCTCCTCCTGCGGTAGACGAAGGAACCGTACAGCTCTGAGGGTGTCGGAGGACCATGCGAACCCCAACTGCACGCCATGTAGTGATATCCGTAGCCTTCGGCCTGTCCATTGTTGCGGTGATCCTCATGGCCCTGACAGACCCCGGGGTGAGGTTCCGTCTCGGAGACACCATCACCAGGGACGCCCGCGAGGT
>CAZNWW010000112.1:3846-9286 GCA_964576155.1 uncultured Myxococcales bacterium
TCCTCGCGCTCAACGAGGTCACCAACGTGGTCGGCTTCCTGCGGGAGGGCTACGCATACCCTGAGCGCCTCCTCCCCCGGGCCATGCTCCTGGCCTCCCTGCGCTCTCTCCAGGATAACAACCCCTCGCTCCTGGTGACGGAAAGCCCCATCGGTGAGGAGGAGAACATCGAGACGGTGACCCTCCGACTGGAGGACGAGGATCACACCTTCGAAGTGGCGAAGGTGGTTGACCTCTACGCCATGAACTGGAAGCTCATGGAGATCATGGGTTGGTTCGCGCCGCTCCTGGATGAGAAAGAGACGGAGCTGGAGAACCAGCTTCTGGAGGGGATGCTCTCCACCCTCGACCCCCACACTGTCTACCTGGACGAGAGTGCGCTCCAGGAGATGCAGATGTCCACCACCGGGAAGTTCGGCGGGCTCGGCATCGTGATATCTGTTCGGGAGGGTCGCCTGCGAATTCTCTCGGTCATGGATGATACACCCGCCGCAGAGGCGGGGCTGCGCAAGGGCGACTCGATCGTACAGCTGGAGGAGGAGAGCACCGAGAGCATGACGGTCTCGGAGGCTGCGACCCGGCTGCGGGGCGAGCCCGGCACGACGGTCACCATCTGGATCAGCCGCAAGGGCTATAAGACCCCCCGCCGCATGGTCATCGAGCGGCGCGTGATTCGGGTCCGCAGCACGGAATCCCGGATGCTCCCCGGGGGGGTGGCCTACTCCTGGGTCAAGAACTTCCAGCGGGGCACCTCGGACGAGGTCCGATCCTTCCTCGACGATCACCGCTACGCCATAACCGGGGGAATGATCCTGGACCTCAGGGACGACAGCGGCGGGATCATGCAAGAGGCGATCAAGCTGTCGGATCTCTTCCTCTCCGAGGGGGTCATCGTGAGCACCCGGTCGCGTCTCCAGGTGGAGGAGGAGGTGGACACCGCCACCCTCGGGGATCCATGGGAGGAGATCCCACTCATCGTCCTCGTGAACCACTCGTCAGCGAGCGCCTCGGAGATCGTGGCCGGCGCGCTCAAGATGAGCGGAAGGGCTACGATCGTCGGGCGGCGGACCTTCGGAAAGGGGAGCATCCAGTACCTGCGGGAGCTGGGCCGCGGCGCGCTGAAGATGACCGTGGCGCAGTATCTCACCCCGGGAGGCGTCTCGGTCCAGGCCAGCGGAATCGAACCCCACGTGGAGCTGGTCCCCATGTTCATCGACCAGGGAGGGACCTATCTCTCGATGCCTGCCCCGGAGGCTGTGGGAGAGGAGGACCTCCCGAACCGGCTCAGGGCCGTGACCGACCTGCCCGATCCCAATCCGCCGGTCCGGGTGGTCCATCACCTCGTGGCCAACTTCGATGAAGATGAGGAGGACGACCACGATCAGTTGCCGGATCCCGACACAATGCGCCCCGGCGACGCAGGGGATGACGAGGACGACGTGGCGCTCCAGGTGGCCCTGACGCTGCTGGAGGTAGCCGAGAGCAGGAACCTCGCGGGTGAGCGGCTCGTGGAGCTGGCGCATCTCTCCCTCGATGCTTTTGCCGAGACAGAGCATGACGATCTGGCTGTGGCCCTGGCGAGTCAGGGAATCATATGGGAGCCCAGGACAACGGTGCCCGACTTCGATGAGATCACGGTGCGTCTCCAGGGCCCGGCCGGATCCATCGACGCAGGGCAGGAAGGTCATGCATGGCTACGGGTTCAGAACCAGGGGGGAGAGACCCTCGACGGTCTTCATGGCGTCGTCTTCTCTTCGTCCAGGGAGTTCACCCGACAGGACTGCATTATCGGCCGTCTGGAGCCTGGCGAGACAGGGAGCTGCCGGGTCCACCTTGCGCCGACCTCATGGGGCCCCGAGCGGACCGATCTCCTGTGGATGGATCTGTACTCCATGGAGGAGCCGATCCAGGCCGTCGGGCCCGTGACTGTTCGTACCCGGGCCGCTGCGCGACCCCGGGTGGCCGCTTCCTGGCACGTGGCCGAGGCGGCTGGACACGATGAGGGGACCGGCCGGAACGGGTACGTCGAGGCGGGGGAGGAGTTCGATCTCGTGGTTCGTCTCTCCAACATCGGAGACGGGGCAATGACCAAGGGAATAGCGACGGTGAAGCCCCTGGAGGAGGGACGTCTCTACGTGGTTCAAGGTCGCTCCTCCATCGAGCACCTCGCCGCCGGTGAGAGCACGACCCTGATGTTCCGTATCCGCGCCAAGGAGGTCACCGAGGCGGGGTCTGTGGACATCAAGCTCTGGGTGACGGACACACACCACCGCCGGTCTTTCTCCTGGACCCTGGCCCTCCCGGTGTACCCCTCCGACGAAGCTCCCAAGGGCGCGAAAGGTCCTGCAGACCCGGTCGCTGAGGCGGTCCCGGTCCTCTATCAGCCCGGCTTCGACCTCGAAAGCGTCGAGCCGGCCGACGGCGTCGGTGACGCTGCGATCATCCGGATCCTCGGCATCGTGGACTATGGTCCGGACCCACGTGAGGGGGACGTGCTTGCGGCCTATGTGAATGGCGAAAAGCGATCCGTGGTAGCGTTCGCTACCTCGAAGGCAGGACCGCAGGGGCTCCACCGCTTCTCCCTCGACCTGCCCCTCGAGGTGGGACCCAACCGGATCGTGCTCTCTGCGATTCGTAAAGGACAGTCGCAATCTTTCGTGGAGTTGATGTATAATCGTGTCCGCTGAATCGACCCCGGCAGATGAACCGGAGGAAACAACATGGTGCGATCGACCCTCCATATTCTGACCCTCGGCCTCTCCCTGGTCGGTCTGCTCCTTGCGGGGCCGGCCCTGGGGCAGGACTACGAGAGCGTCGACGATATGCTCAACAAGGCCCAGCGACATGCAGAGAGCGGCCGCCTCAAGGCCGGCCTCAAGCTGTACAAGATGGTTCTTGAGCAGGAGCCCGCCAACGAGGCGGCCCTCTACAGTCTCGTGGTCCTGTCCGAGGTCGTGCAGGAGTTCGCTGACGTCGTGCTCTATGGGACGTCGTATCTCTACGTGGCAGAGACAGACCTCGACAAAGAGGAGGTCGTCGAAAAGATCGCCGCTGCGGAGGCCAGCATGACTCATCCGGGTCGGCTCCGGATCAAGGTCTACCCGGCCCAGGCCGAGATCACCGTGAACGGTGTCCCGATGGGCAAGGGAGAGATGGAGATGGCCGCGCAGGTGGCCGGCGCCTATCGGATCAAGGCCACTTTAACCGACTATGTCCCCTGGGAGGAAGAGCTGCAGGTCGAGTCCGACGAGGAGAAGGCGATCACGAAGCGGCTCGAGAAGATCATCTACAAGGGGACCCTCAACATCAAGATCATCCCCGATGGAGCCGTGGACGTCTACGTGGACACCCGCAAGGTGGGAACGGACACCTTCAAGCTGAAGCTGGTGGAGGGCAAGCGCCTCGTCTGCTTCAAGAAGGAGGGCTGGGACCGCTGGTGGCGCTATATGGACATCCCCCGCAACGAGAAGGTCGAGGTCGAAGCCCAGCTCGAACAGACCGGTGAGTTGGACGGGCCCTGCAACGTGTGGCCCTCAGACTGACAAGCCCTTGCCAAGATCTCCAAGACATAGAGGACGTGACGGGCACTCCGGGCGGCGGGACGGCCGCGGCGCGCAGCGAGAACCGATGCGGTCTCGCAGGGACGGCCCGCGGCGGGATTATCGTCCGGCGACAGAGGGAGACATCGGGCGCCTCCTCGAGGCCTTCGGCTTCAAGCTCGCAGCCCGTGAGTTGTCCCTGCTCACACGCTTCCACCACTTCCTCTTCGACAAGAACCGCCGGCTGAACCTCACCCGGATCCACAACCTCGAGGACGTGGTCCTGAAGCACTACGTGGATTGCTTCCTTGTGGATCGGATGACGAAGCTGCCCTCGCCGCTCCTGGATCTCGGCACCGGCGGCGGCTTCCCGGGGATTCCGCTGAAGATCATCCGGCCCGACCTCCACATCATCCTCGCCGAAGGGGTCGGGAAGCGGGTTCGTTTCCTCAAGGACGCCCGGGAGCATCTGGGTCTCGAGGGTCTCGACGTCATCGGTCGGAACATCGACCGGGAGTTCTTCTATCCGGTGAGCGGGGTCGTCACCCGGGCGGTGGAGCTGGTCCCGGATACCCTGAAGCGCATGCAGAACAGCTTGCAGGCCGGTGGCATGGCGATCTTCATGAAGGGTCCGAACGTTGATGATGAGTTGGTTCGAGCCCAGAAACGGTACGGCGACGAATACGAGCTGGAGCATGATCTTCCCTACACCCTCCCGCGCTCTCCCCATCGTCGCCGGCTGCTCGTCTATCGCCGTGTTCGAGCGGACATCGAGGATCCGGAGACGGTCCTGGCTGAGACTGACGGAGGGAGCTGAATGCACCGTACGAGCACCATCGACAGCGACACGAACCCGCGCTTCCGATCCTGGAAGAGACAGATCGAGGGGGGCCGGCGGCCCAGGGACGCAGACCTGAGCCTGGCCGCCGGGGAGAAAATCGTCAGTGAAGTCCTCCTGCACCACCCGGGATTGGTGCGCTACGTACTGGTCCCCAGGGCCGGCACCCAGGGAGACCTCCCTAAGATCCCCGCACACGCTGAGGTGGTCCACCTGGCGCCTTCCCTCTTCCGCGAGATGGACCTCTTCGGAACCCGGAGCCCCCTCCTCCTGGTGGCGCCACCGCATCCGGATCCGTGGGATCCTGGTTCGGCAACCGGGGCGTGGGTCGGAATCCAGTTCCAGGATCCGTCGAACGTGGGGGCCGTGATCCGATCCGCAGCTGCGCTGGACGCGGCCGGCGTGGTCCTCCTTCCCGGTGCTGCTTCTCCATGGCACTCGAAAGCCATTCGGGCCTCGGCTGGGGCGGTGTTCAACGTGCAGCTCGAACGCGCCGACACTTTGCCGGCCGTGGATGACATTCCGGTGCTTGCCCTGGACGTGGGTGGCGACGACATCCGCGGGCACCGGTTCCCAGACCGGTTTCTGCTCCTCGCCGGCATTGAAGGTCCCGGGCTCCCGGAGGGGCTCAGGCCGACGATAACCCTGGCGTTGCCCATGTCGGACAAAGTTGAGTCTCTGAACGCGATGGTGGCGACCTCTCTGGCGCTCTATGAGTGGACACGGTCCGGGCAAGGCAGTTCCTAGAAATGTAAAGCGGGATCCAGTCGGACGTCTTGGTTGATAATCCTGGTCTCGTGGGTGGAGATGTCGGGCAAGGCCAGTTTGGGGTGGTGAATCGTGGCCTGTTCGATTTGATTTAAGGAGAGCAAGGAGTCCCCGAAGGCCGAGTAGTAGTCGGGAAGGCAGTCCCTACCAGGTCAAGCGGAAGGTGATCGGGATCCGGATGGCGGCGGTCGTAGCGAGGGGAGCGACCAGGTCTGTCAGTTCGGCATTGATCACCTTCATCCAGGGCTTCGGGAGGCTGCCCTCCACCAGGGTCGGGCCGAACTGATCACCCTGG
>CAZNWW010000113.1:0-554 GCA_964576155.1 uncultured Myxococcales bacterium
TAGTACTACAGCCCCGGCAGCGGGTGACGAGCCATCCATATGCGATGTGGACCGACTCCGCCGCGACCTGCGGCGAGGCCACCAACGCGCTCGGCCTCGGCGGAGAACCCGCTGAGAGCTACGTTCTCTCGGATGCGCTGACGTCCCTGGTTGACGAGGAGGACCTGCCCGCCCTCCTCGAGGCCCTCGGCTACCTCCCCGGAGGCGGGAGCTACGGTGACGAGGACGTGCAGGCCTATCTGGACCTCTTGGGGATAGTGGCGGGTGCGGGCTACTCTGACGAGGACGTGGCCGCGTACCTGATCATGAACGGCTACGCGCCTGGTCCATTCTTCGACGGTGACTACATGTCCCTCGAGAACCTGCCGGACCTCTCGGGATATCTCATGGCCGAGGACCTGCCGGACCTCTCGGACTACCTCACAGCGGAGGACCTGGCAGACTTCGTGGTCGGGGACGAGCTCCTGGACCAGGTGGCGGCCTCCGGTCTCTTCCTCATGGCCGACGGCAGCGTCGTGGCCTCGGGGGACCTGGACCTGGGCGGTTACCAGCTC
>CAZNWW010000113.1:564-9262 GCA_964576155.1 uncultured Myxococcales bacterium
GAGGCTGCGCTCAAGGTCTACGATGGGACCGACTGGGTGACCCTCGGCGCGGCCGCGGACCTCTCGAACTTCGAATGTGACGGCTGCGTGGATCCGGAGGACGTGAGCTTCGGCTACGCAGGCGCCCCGGCACAGGGCGGGGCCGCCTTCTCCTCGATGGGTCTCGTCTGCGATGGCTGCGTGACCCTGGGCCATCTCGACGCTGACGTGGCCCTGGCCGCCAACCATATCTACGACGACAGCGGCACCCAACTGGGCGCTACAACGGTGCAGGACGCTATCGCTGCGCTGGACGCGAAGATCCAGGCCTCCGGCCCAGGCTCCGTCATCGAGGGCAACGGGACCATCGTCCCATACGTCGAGCAGTGGGGCCTCCCGTCCTACGGCACTGCGACGACCCACATCCACCTGCTGAATCCGAGCCAGGCCAAGGTGGTCATGTACCTGTACGCAGGTGAGAACTCCGCGTTCACCACCTCCAACAACCTGGTGGTGGCCTACGACTTCACCCCGAACCAGTACTCTGCAGGCGTGTCCGGAAACGTTGGTGAGACCGCGTTACAGGTGGGGAACCCGTCAATCTTCAATACGGGCACCCACGTCCTGATCCAACAGATTGTGGGCACCGGCGGGAACGGCACCGGCGGCGGCGAATGGGAGGTCAACCAGGTGGTGTCGGTTCAAGGATCCACCTTGCAGCTCGTGAAGCCCCTGGAGAACACTTACATCACCTGCGGCGATGACTGCGGGCGGGCCCAGGCAGTGGTGGCAGCGTCGTACAACCAACTCGAGATCGTCAACGGCGGGAACATGCTGCCCGCGTCGGAGCTCGCCAACAATGGATCCTCCGGTGGCGTGATCTACGTGCGCGCCAAGAACATCATCGTGAAGAACGGCGGGAAGATCACCGCGGACGGCGCCGGCTTCTTCGGCGGCCACTACGCTGGCTCCTGCCAGTGGGGAAGCTACTGCGGCATCCCCGGGGACAGCTACTGCAACACCGGCCTGAGCAGCCACTCCAACAGCTCAAACTGCAGCGGCGGAGGCGGCGCGGACGTGAACACCTGCGGCTGGCAGGGCGGCAGCTACTGCCAGAACGCCAACCCAGGCGGCGGCGGCGGCGGCAACATGGAGATCGGTGACCCTGGAAGTACCGGCTGGAACGGCTACGCAGCCGGCGCGGGGGGTTTGGACATCGGCGATCTGGACGATCGGATGATCTTCGGCGGCGGCGGCGGCGGTGGCTACGACAACTGGTGCCAGAACGGCCGCGGCGGCGACGGCGGCGGCCTCATCGTCCTCGGGTCCAAGACCATCGTCGTCGAGACCGGCGGAAAGATCACCGCCAACGGGATGACCGGCTCACCGTCGAACCCGTCCTGCTACAGCAACGCATTCCCCATGACGGGCTCCGGCGGCGGGGGCATGATCCGTCTCTTCACGGACATCTACACGAACGAAGGAACCGTGGAGGCCTCGGGGGGACCGCAACACGACGGCAACAAGGGCACCTACGGCGGCAAGGGTGGTGACGGCTGGGTTGTCCAGGAGGACGTGATCCCCGGCGTGGTCAACGAGAGCTTCGCCAAGGGCGTCCAGATCTGGGTGGACGACCAGAACATCACCCCGCAGATCGGTGACCCGAACAATATGGGCGCCCCCTTCTGGGATGCGGCAACGGACAAATGGGGCGCCGACGGGCTCACCCAGTGGTCCACAGGGCCCCTCGACGTCACCGCGCTGGCCAACTGGACCCTCGGAGAGCACACCATCGAGCTCAAGGAGACCGGCGGCGCGGGCGGAGACTTGAAGCTCTACGTCTACGTTATCTATCCCTTCACTGCGTCGACGGTGCCTCAGAACAACACCTGCGCTGCGCCGGTCACCCTGGACGTGATGTCCGGGTCCGTGGTGACCTCCGGGACTACCGAGGACACCATGGGCAAGATCAAGGCCACGGACGACAACGTCCAGGCCTTCTGCGGCGGCTCCGGCGGGCCCGACGTGGTCTACCAGTTCACCCTCACGGAGTGGCGGAACCTCACCGTGGACGTGAACGCACCCTTCGAGCCCCGGGTCTATATCCGCAAGGCGAACTGCGCCGGCGGCGAGGCCGTGGCGTGCGGCACCGGCCACGTTGAGACCGGGGATCTGAAGAGCGGCACCTACTACCTCTTCGTGGACGGGGACGGGAACCTTCAGAAGGGCAACTTCACCTTGAATATCGTGGCCGAGGAGCCTGGGTCACCCTCCAACGACACCTGCGCGGATCCGAAGGAGCTCGTGTTCGTGGACGGGGCGGCGCAGCAATACGGTGTCAGCCTCTTTGCGGCCAACGACTACTTCGCGGGCTGCGGCGGCGAAGCCGGCGCGGACAGCGTCTATTCCTTCGAGGTACCCCCGGGGACGTCCGGGTTCACGGTGCAGGTGGACGCGGACTTCGATCCCGTGGTCTACCTCTCCAAGGGCGCCTGCGGGAGCCCGTTCATCGCCTGCGCGCCGAGTGATCAGTACACCATGGGGTGGCCCGAACCGGGCACCTATTACCTGGTGGTCGACGGGAAGACGGCCGCGGACAAGGGCGAGTTCACGGTATCGGTCACGATGCAGTAGAAGACTCCCCTGTGGGATTGCTCCGGAGGTTCTCGATGATGGTTCGACGCTTGTTTATCGTTGCACTCGCCATGGGCATCCTCACAGCGCCCTTGGCGCAAGCCGAGGTGCCGGGGCTGCTCCATTACCAGGGCTACCTCACAGATGTCGAGGGGACGCCGGTTTCGGGGGTCTGGACCGTGACCTTCTCGTTCTTCGAAGAACAGGTCGGCGGGGAGGATTTCTTTACCGAGGCCCAGGTGGTCGAACCGGATGTAGGCGTATTCTCGGTGGTGCTGGGCTCCCAGCCCGGCAACGGGATCGACCCTGCGTGGTTCTCCGGAGGCGAGGCCTGGCTCGAGCTGACCGTGGACGACGGGGTAGCGGCCCCGGTGGTCCTGCAGCCCCGGCAGCGGGTGACGAGCCACCCCTATGCCATGTGGACTGACTCCGCCGGGACCTGCGGTGAAGCGACCAACGCGCTGGGTCTGGGCGGTGAGCCAGCGGAGAGCTACGTCATGGCGGACGCGCTTACGTCCCTGGTGGACGAGGAGGACCTCCCCACCCTCCTCGAAGCCCTCGGTTACCTCCCCGGCGGTGGTGACTACGGCGACGAGGACGTGCAGACCTATCTGGACCTGGTCGGGATCGTGGCCGGTGCGGGCTACTCGGACGATGATGTTGCCGCGTACCTGCTCCTGAACGGCTTCGAGCCCGGCCCGTACTTCGATGGGGACTACATGTCCCTGGAGAACCTGCCGGACCTCTCGGCCTATCTCACAGTGGAGGATCTGGCGGACTTCGTGGTCGGAGACGAGCTCCTGGACCAGGTCGCAGCGTCAGGGCTCTTTCTCATGGCGGACGGCAGCGTCGTCGCGTCAGGCGATCTCGATCTGGGCGGTTACCAGCTCCTGGACGTCGTTATCGAGAACGCGTCGAGCGCGGACGCCCCCGAGGTGCCCGCGGACGGGCAGCTCTGGTTCGACACCGACGAGTCTTCGCTCAAGGTCTTCGACGGGACCGACTGGGTGACCCTCGGCGCGGCCGCGGACCTCTCGAACCTCGAGTGTGACGGCTGCGTGGACCCCGAGGACGTGAACTTCGGATACGCGGGTGCGCCTGGACAGGGCGGGGCCGCCTATTCGGCCATGGGCCTGATCTGTGAGGGCTGCGTCGAGGCTGCGGCGCTGGGCGTCTCCTGGGCCCTCGGGACCAGCCCCGGCGGCGACGCGGCCGGCCTGGACTGCCTGGGCTGCGTGACCCTGGGTCATCTCACCACCGATGCGACACACGCAGCGAACCAAGCCTATGACAACGCAGCCTCCGGGCTGGGCGCGGCCACCGTACAAGGCGCGATAGATGAGTTGGCCGCGGTCGGACCGGCCGCGCTGAACGAGGGCAACGGCACCATCGTACCCTACGACGCCCAGTGGGGTCTCCCGGCCTACGGGACGGCGAAGCAGTACCTGCACCTCCTCAACCCCACCAACCCCAAGGTCCTCGCCTATGTCTATGGCGGCGAGTCCACGAGCTTCGCGTCATCCAACAACCTGGTGGTGGCCTACGACTTCGCGCCGAACCAGTATTCGTCGAACGTCCAGGGCGTGGCGGGACAGGCCGTGATCCAGGTACAATATCCGTCCGCGTTCACGCCGGGGAGCCACATCCTCATCTATCAGACCGTGGGCACCGGAGGGAACGGAACCGGCGCAGGTACCTGGGAGCTCAACGCTGTAGTGAACGTCGAGGGGAACACCGTACAGCTGGTCAAACCCTTGGAGAATTCCTACGTGGACGCCGGACCCAACGATGGGCAGTCCCAGGCGATAGTCGCAGCCTCCTACAACAACCTCGAGATCGTCAGCGGCGGTAACGTCCACCCGTCCGAGTACCTGGACGGAAATGCGGACGAGGGCGGTGTGGTCTATATCCGCGCACAGAACATCACCATCAAGAGCGGCGGAAAGATCCAGGCCGACGGCTACGGATTCGATTCTCAGAGCGATCAGCTCCGGGGGGACTCACACTGCAAAGCCGGGAATCTCTCCGGAGCCGCCCCGAACTGCACCGGCGGGGGCGGCGCCGCATCCTCCGACTGTGACTGCGGCGGCGGCGGCGGTGGGAACAAGACAGCCGGGGAGAACGCCGCGACATATGGCTGCTCGGGACCCGGCCAGGGCGGCGAAACCTTCGGCACCGAGGACACCTCCATCCTCACAATGGGCGGAGCGGGCGGCAGCGCCTGGTGCTGGGGCAACACCTCGGGACACAACGGGAGCGGCGGCGGGCTCGTGGTCATCGGCGCGAAGAACTTCGTGGTGGAGAGCGGCGCCATCGTCTCCGCAAAGGGGATGAACGGCCAAGCCAACTATAGCGGCGGCGGCGCGGGTGGATCCATAGCGATCTTCTCGGACAACTTTGTCAACGAGGGAGAGGTGAACGTCGACGGCGGTGCCGGCAACGGGGGATCCAACCAGCATGGCGGCGACGGCGGCGACGGCTGGATCCACATCAACGAAACAATCTCCGGCGTCGTGAGCGAGAGCTTCCCGAAGGGCGTAAAGATCAAGATCGACGGCGTGGATGTGACCGCGCTTGTAGGCGACCCCAACGCGAAGGGCTCGCCGAGCTGGGACGCGGCGGGAGAGCAGTGGGGTGCGGACGGCCTCACCGGGTGGTCTACGGGCCCACTTGATCTATCTTCCGTGGGCAATTGGACCCTCGGTGAGCACAGCATCGAGCTCAAGGAGACCGGCGGTGCGGGCGGAGATCTCAAGCTCTACCTCTATGTAATCTATCCCTTCACCAAGTCCAACGTCCCGGACAACAACGCGTGCGACGGGCCCGAGATCCTGGACGTGATGTCAGGGAGCGTGGTGGTCTCGGGGACCACCGAGGACGTCATGGGCAAGATCAAGGCCACCGACGAGAACGTGCAGGAGTTCTGTGGCGGCTCCGGCGGGCCCGACGTGGTCTACGGCTTCACTCTCACGGACTGGCGTAAGCTCCAAATCGACCTGACAGCGCCATTCACCCCGCGGGTCTACATCCGGAAGAGTGGTTGCCTCACCGGAGAGGCGGTTGCCTGCGGTGGCGCATCCATCGAGACCGCGGACCTGAAGAACGGCACCTACTACCTCTTCGTCGACAGCGACGGCAACTTGCAGAAGGGCAACTTCACCCTGAGCATCCAGGCCGAGGCCCCCGGCGCGCCGTCCAACGACACCTGCGCGGGGGCCAAGGAGCTTGTGCTGGTGGGCGGACAGGCGCAGCAGTATGGGGTGTCCCTCTTCTCCAACAACAACACCGCAGCGGGCTGCGGCGGCGAGGACGGCAACGACAACGTCTTCCAGCTGGACATCCCTCCGGGGACCGCCGCGTTCAGCGTCTCTGTGGATGCGGACTTCGAGCCGGTGATCTACGTGGCCAAGGAGGACTGCGGCGGCCCCTTCGTTGCCTGCGCTCCCGCTGCGGAGTACAGCATGCTCTGGCCAGAGGCCGGGATATACTACCTGTTCATCGACGGTAAAACAGCGGACGACAAAGGCGAATATACGCTGTCGGTATCGCTGCAGTAGATGACTCCCCCTGTGGGAGGCCCTGAACGGTTTCGGAGGCTTGAATGACGGTTCGACAGATTGTACTTACGGCTTTGCTTCTCAGTCTTTCAGCTCCGGCGGCGCAAGCCGAAGTGCCTGGCCTGCTCCATTACCAGGGTTACCTCACCGACGTCGAGGGGACCCCGGTCTCCGGGGTCTGGACGGTGACCTTCTCGTTCTTCGAGGAGCAGGTCGGCGGGGAGGATTTCTTCACCGAAGCCCAGGTGATTGAACCCGATGTAGGCGTGTTCTCGGTGGTGCTCGGCTCCCAGCCGGGCAACGGGATCGACCCTGCGTGGTTCTCCGGAGGCGAGGCCTGGCTCGAGTTGATCGTGGACGACGGGGTCGCAGACCCAGTGGTCCTGCAACCCCGGCAGCGGGTGACGAGCCATCCCTACGCCATGTGGACCGACTCCGCCGCCACCTGCGGCGAGGCCACCAACGCATTGGGCCTGGGTGGTGAGCCCGCGGAGAGCTACGCCATGGCGGAAGCTCTGACGTCCCTGGTTGACGAGGAGGACCTCCCCACCCTCCTCGAGGCCCTGGGCTACCTGCCCGGCGGCGGCGACTACAGCGACGAGGACGTGCAGGCCTACCTGGATCTAATCGGGGTGATGGTGGGTGAGGGTTACTCCGGCGCGGACGTGGCCGCGTATCTTCTCATGAACGGCTTCGAGCCCGGTCCATACTTCGACGGGGACTACATGTCCTTGGGGAACCTGCCGGACCTGTCGGGCTACCTCACCGCGGACGACCTCGCAGATTTCGTTATAGGTGACGAGCTCCTGGGTGAGGTGGCGGCCTCCGGGCTCTTCCTCATGGCAGACGGAAGCGTCGTCGCCTCGGGGGACCTGGACATCGGTGGATACCAACTCATGGACGTCGTCATCGAGAACGCATCCGGCGCGGACGCTCCCGAGGAGCCCGTAGGCGGACAGCTCTGGTTCGACACCGACGAAGACGTGCTGAAGGTCTACGACGGAACGGATTGGGTGACCCTCGGCGCAGCCGCGGACCTGTCGAACCTGGAGTGCGACGGCTGCGTGGATCCCGAGGACGTGAGCTTCGGGTATGCCGGCGCTACCGGCCAGGGCGGGGCAGCGTTCTCTGCCATGGGCCTGGTCTGCGAGGGCTGCGTGGAGGCGGAAGCGCTCAACGTGAGCTGGGCTCTGGGGACCTCTCCGGGAGGCGCAGCCGCGGGCCTGGATTGTGTCGGCTGCGTGACCCTGGGGCATCTCGCCTCCGGTACGGTGACCGCGGCCACGGTACCGTACGACAACGCGGCCTCGGGCCTGCAGGGGAACACCCTCCAGGCCGCGGTGGACGAGCTGGCCGCGGTGGGGCCGTCGTCGATGAACGAGGGTAACGGCACCATCGTCCCCTACGTGGAGCAATGGGGTCTGCCCTCCTACGGTACGGCGACCACGCACATTCATCTTCTGAACCCCAGCCAGCCCAAGGTGCTCATGTACCTCTACGCAGGGGAGAACTCCGCGTTTACGACCTCCAACAACCTGGTGGTGGCCTACGACTTCGCGCCGAACCAGTACACCGCCAGCGTCTCGGGGAACCAGGGCGAGACTGCGCTGCAGGTGGGCAACCCGTCGATCTTCAACACCGGGACCCACGTCCTGATCCAGCAGGTGATCGGGACCGGGGGCAACGGCACCGGTGCGGGAGCATGGGAGATCAACCAGGTGGTTTCGGTCCAGGGCTCCACCCTGCAGCTCGTCAAGCCCCTGGAGAGCACCTACATCACCTGCGGCAACGACTGCGGGCGGGCTCAGGCCGTAGTCGCCGCGTCTTACAACCAGCTCGAGATCGTCAACGGCGGGGTCCTCAGTCCCGCCGCGGACCTTGGCGGTACAGGGACCTCCGGTGGTGTGGTCTATATCCGGGCGAAGAACATCATCGTGAAGAACGGCGGCAAGGTAAATGCCGACGGTGCGGGTTTCGAGGGCGGAACCTGGTCCACTCCCTGCGATTGGGGCAGCTACTGTGGTGTCCCCGGGGACAGCCACTGCAACTCCAATCCGACTACCCACTCGAACAGCCCCAACTGCACCGGCGGCGGCGGCGCAGACCTGAACGGCTGTGCTTACCAGGGCGGGAGCCACTGCAACAACTCGGCAGCAGGTGCAGGCGGCGGCGGTAACATGGGCAGCGGCTCCACGGGCAGCTCGGGCTACTCCGGCTACGCCTCAGGTTCCGGGGGCCAGGACATCGGCGGCTTCGATGACCGGATGGTATTCGGCGGCGGCGGCGGTGGAGCCTACTCCTACTGGTGCGAGAACTCCCGCGGTGGGGACGGTGGGGGCCTCGTCGTGCTGGGCTCCAAGTCCCTGGTGGTGGAGACCGGAGGCCAGATCACCGCCAACGGCATCAAGGGCTCCCCGCAGAACCCGACCTGTAACTCCAACCCGATTCCTATCTCCGGCTCAGGCGGCGGGGGAACGATCAGGCTCTTCACCGACAGCTATCAGAATGAAGGCCTCGTCGAGGCGGTC
>CAZNWW010000114.1:0-9205 GCA_964576155.1 uncultured Myxococcales bacterium
GCTGGCTCGTGGGCGGTCAGAACATCAACCCGAACCTGATGATGCCCTGGCTCGAGCGCTACATGGACATCCTCGCCTCCGCCTACAGCATGTCGACGGACGAGAAGATCGGTCTCTGGAAGGACTACAAGCTCATGATCGGTCTCCTGACCGGAGACGGCGCGTTCGCCATGTACACCGACGCGGGCTTCCCGATGTCCGCCACCGCGGTGAGCGAGGTGGCCGACGGCGCCAAGATGGCCGAGCTCGCCTACGGAATCTACGACTACTTCTTCCAGAAGGCCATGGACACCCTGCCCCCCGAATCACGACAGATGTTCAGCGGGCGCACCCTCAAGGAGCTGGTCGCCCAGATCCAGCCCATGGTGAAGAGCTTCGGTGTGAACCTCGAGCTCAGCACCGAGATATACCAGGACGTCCAGATGGACTATCTCCGTATCACCCTGGACTACACCCTCATGAAGCTGCCGCCGGACATGGGCTGGCTGCAGGACGTCATCAAGGACAAGATCGACTTCGTCATGGCCTTCTCGCCGAAGTACCTGATCTTCACCATGGGTCCCAACGGACTCGTGCGCGCCAAAGAGATCGTTGACGGCAAGGAGCAGCTGAACGCGGAGACGCTCTTCCCCGGCGTCAACGCCGCCAAGTACAACTTCGTGATGAACTTCAATCTTCTCGCCCTCGAGCAGGCCCTGGAGACCGTCCCACAGTTCCGGGCCTTCGTCTGGAACGAGATGGGTGCGGAGCTGGAGATGGTCGCCGGCCACAAGGGCTTCTTCATGCTCGCCGGGGTGGACGGCGCCAAGGCCTGGTTGGACGTCCGCGTCGGCCTCGAGAAGCTGATGCCCCTGATCGAGTACACTGTGAAGAAGGAGATGGAGGCCCCGGCGGACGACGCCGCTGTCCCCCCTCCGGCGACGGATCCGGCCGAGTAGACGAACAACCCTTCATTTACTTTCAGTTCTAGAATTGGTATGAGACCTCCACCCTGAACCAACGGAAGGTCTCCATGCGCACCTTTATCATCGTGAGCGCAACGCTCGTCATCCTCCTTGCCCTGGCCTGCGGCGAAGAGAAGGCGGCGAACGACGACGGCGGCGCCGTCCTGGTAGACCCGGGCAAGGCGGACAACTTCTACAGCATGAGCGCCCAGGAGTACTACGTCACCGGGGAGTACTACATCGATCTGGAGGACAGCTACGCCGATGTGACCGAGGCAGAGCGCCGGATCCGTGTGGAGGAGATGATCTACTACAAGCAGGTGGCCATCAACTGGTTCCTGCTTCAGTTCCTCATGGACCCCACGGACGATCACGAAAACAAGTACCAGTCCCTCACCAAGAACGGATCCTACGAGGATCTGGCCATCCGTGTGGATGACACGGATCCCCTCCGCTACTGGTTCCAGCTTCGCCAGGAGATCGCCGGACAGATGGACCTGGTCGAGGAGCTGGCCCCGGCTGCCGCGGATGACGGAACATGGCGCTTCAACCTCCCCATCGGGAAGGTGCCGAACGCCAAGCTCATGGAGCTCGATATCGGTGATGAGTGGTACCGGGAGTCTCCGTGGAAGGGCTTCGATCCCACCAAGGTCGACGAGGCGCTGGTGGAGAGCATCGAGCTTACCATCGTCGCCCAAACCCGCTCTTATGACGCGTGGCCGGACTACCAGCGTCTCTTCGCGGACGGTGAGATAACCATCGGCATCCACTGGGGTTGGGACTACCACAAGGAGTACCACCTGGTGCACTCCCGCGACACCTACGAGTGGCTGAGTGGCACCATGGGCTTCACCTCACCGGTCGGCTCCTACGACGACTACACCCGGACCAGCGGCCCCCTCACCCGGACCATCGACGCCGACGGGAAGCCGGTCACGGTCAAGATCTGGCTGTATTGGGGCGCGCCCGAGGGCGACACGAATCCGGACACCGATGCCGGGGGCAAGGTCCTCGAGGACGACATGCGGGTGAGCTTCAAGGACCGCGAGGTCATCATCTTCAGCGGGCACTCCGGGCCCTTCTACGGCTTCGCACTCGCCAACTGGCGCAAGACCGATGAGGGCGACATCGACGACTCGGAGATCGCCACGCTGGAGCTCCCCACGGACACCTACCAGGTGGTCCTGGCCGAGGGCTGCGACACCTACGCGATGGGTGAGGCCTTCTGGGCGAACCCCGCCAAGGCGGACGAGGCGGACCTGGACGTGATAACCACCACGAACTTCTCCAACGCGTCCACCGCGGGGGTGGTGCAGAACTTCCTCAGGGCCATGATCGAGCCCGACTCCGATGACCGTCACGAACCATGGACCTATGGCAAATTACTTAAAAAACTGGACGGGAACAGCTACTGGTTCCACTCCATGTACGGCGTGCATGGCATCGACGACAACCCGCGGCTCCACCCCTACGCCAAGGTCGCCAGCTTCTGCCTGACCTGCTCCGACCACTCGGACTGCGGAGGCTACGGCAACAAATGCGTACGCCTCACCAACACCGAGCGGGTGTGCACCGGGGAGTGCATCACATCGGACGCGTGCCCCAGCGGCTACGAATGCCGGGACATCGCCGAGGATTACTGGATCACCACTCGGCAATGCGTGCCGTCGTCCGGGACCTGCGCCGTCATTGAACCCGAGGTGCCTGAGATCCAGATCGTGATCAACGAGATTCTAGCGGATCCGCCGTCGGATCTCTCGGGCGACGCGAACGGCGACGGTATCCGGGATCCGATAGAGGACGAGTTCATCGAGCTGGTGAGTCGGGCCTCGGATACCGTGGACCTGGCCGGTTGGACCTTGTCGGACAAACACTCCGTCCGATTCGTCTTCCCCGCGGGCACGATGCTGCTCCCGGGCAGGGCCCTCCTGGTCTTCGGCGGCGGCGACGAGGCGCTCATGCGGGACTTCGAGACCGACACCGGTGCCAGGGCCTTCGTGGCGTCCGCGCTGGGCCTGAACAACGACGGCGACCGGGTCCAGCTCCTGCGGCAGGACGGAGGCCTCGAGGACGAGGTGGTCTTCGGCTACGAGGGCGGCCAGGACCGATCCCTGGTCCGCGAAACCGAAGGCGATCCCGACGCACCATTGATTCCGCACCCGGGAGAGTCCATCTTTTCCCCGGGAACGAAGTCCGACGGAGCCTTGTTCTAGGCAACCCGGTCATCCCGAGCAAAGCCGAGGGACCTCAGGCGTTGCCATACTGCACCTGAGGTCCTTCGACTTCCTTCGGTCGCTCAGGATGACAGAGAGGGAGAGATGGGACGCTTCAAGCTTCACTCCAAGTTCGAACCAGCCGGGGGCCAGCCCGAGGCCATCGAGGCCCTGGCCGCGCAGCTCGAGGCCGGCAAACAGGACATCGTCCTCCTCGGGGTGACCGGTGCGGGGAAGACCTTCACCGTGGCCAACCTCGTGGAGAGCCTCCAGCGCCCCACCCTGGTGATGGCCCACAACAAGACCCTGGCCGGCCAGCTCTACCAGGAGTTCAAGGACCTCTTCCCCGAAAACGCTGTGGAGTACTTCGTCAGCTACTACGACTACTACCAGCCCGAGGCCTACGTCCCGACCACGGACACCTACATCGAGAAGGACTCCCAGATCAACGACGAGATCGACCGCATGCGCCACAGCGCCACGCGGTCGGTGCTGGAGCGCCGGGACGTGATCGTGGTGGCCAGCGTGAGCTGCATCTACGGCATCGGCAGCCCGGACTACTATCGGTCCATGATGCTCACCCCCCGGGTCGGAGACCGCCTGGACAGGGATCTCTTCATGAGGCAGCTCGTGGACCTGCAACACCAGCGCAACGACATCGACTTCCATCGCGGGACTTTTCGCGTGCGCGGGGACGCCATCGAGATCTTCCGGGCCCACGAGACCGACCGCGCCGTCCGCATCGGCTTCTACGGAGACGAGATCGAAGAGATCGAGGAGATCGATCCCCTCACGGGAGAGCTCAAGGCGGTCATCGACAAGGCCATCATATTCCCGGCGTCCCACTTCGTGACCCCGGCAGACCAGATGCACCGCTCCATGGACGCGATCCGCGGGGAGCTCGGGGAGCGCCTCGCCGAGTACGAGCGGGAGAACCAGATCCTGTACCTCCAGCGCCTGGAGCAGAGGACAAAGTACGACCTGGAGCTCCTCGAGCTCTTCGGTCACTGCAAGGGGATCGAGAACTACAGCCGGCACATGGACGGGCGACCCGCAGGGACACCCCCGGCGACCCTCCTCGACTACTTCCCCGGGGACTTCCTCTGCGTCATGGACGAGAGCCACGTATCCCTCCCCCAGATCCGTGGAATGTACAAAGGGGACCAATCCAGGAAGAAGACCCTCGTGGACTTCGGCTTCCGCCTCCCGTCCGCCCTGGACAACCGCCCCCTGAACTTCGACGAGTGGGAGGAGCGGGTCGGGCAGGTCCTCCACATCTCGGCCACCCCCGGGGACTGGGAGCTGGAGCGGGCCGGGGAGCCTGTCGAGCTCCTCATCCGCCCCACAGGCCTCATCGATCCGGAGGTCGTGATCCGGCCCGTGGCGACCCAGGTGGACGATCTCCTCGGTGAGCTGCGGGAGCGCATCGCCGCGGGGGAGCGGGCCCTGGTGGGCACCCTCACCCGACGCATGGCCGAGGACCTCACCGAGTACCTGGGTGAGGTGGACATCAAGGCCCGCTACATGCACGCGGACGTGGACACTCTGGACCGTATTGCGCTGCTCCATGGCTTGCGCGAGGGGCAGTTCGACGTCCTCGTAGGGATCAACCTCCTGCGGGAAGGGCTCGACCTCCCCGAGGTCTCCCTGGTCGCGGTGCTCGACGCGGATCGAGAGGGCTTCCTGAGGGGTGTGCGGAGTCTCGTCCAGGTGTCCGGCCGCGCCGCACGCAACGTCCACGGCCGGGTGATCTTCTACGCGGACAAGATCACGCGCTCCATCCGGGAGGCCATGGCCGAGATGGAGCGGCGCCGGGTGATCCAGATCGCCTACAACGAGGAGCACGGCATCACGCCCCGCTCGATCCTAAAACCCCTCCAGCCCTTCGAACGCTACGTGGAGAAGGCGAAAGAAGAGGGACGCCCGATCCTGGGACGGACCCGGAGCCAGCTCGAAGCCGAGCTCGAAGATCTCGGCAAGCGCATGTACGCGGCGGCCGAGCGACTGGAGTTCGAAACCGCCGCAAGCCTGCGCGACGATGTCCACGCGTTGCGGCAGCTCCTCCTGGCCAGGACCAGGGATTGAATACACCCATCCATTGACGTGTCCCTGTCCCGGGTTAAGATGCCACCAGGGAGGTGTCGCGTGCGTCGAGTCGTTGCTCCGCTCATCCTGCTCGTTTTGCTCACCGCCTGGTCTGTCCAGGCGGCGGCTGCGAAGCTCGACCGAAAGGAGCGGACCAGGGAGGGCACGACGTACTGGGGTTCCTTCGACAACGCTCCCTTCCCTGTGAAGGGCTCCAAGTACAAGGACGACACCATCGCGGTCTTCGTCCCCAGGCACTTCTGTCCTGTCCAGATCCGGGCGAAGATCAAGGTCAAGCGCAAGGGAAAATGGAAGAAGCGCAACAAGACCAGCTGCTACACCGAGGCCCTGGAGAAGAAGTACAAGAAGCAGAAGCTCGAGTACCGCATCGTCCGGTCGAACATCGACTACGTGGTCCACTTCCACGGTCACTCCAACACCGTGGCCAAGGCCATGCGGAACCACCGCCTCCGGGAGCAGTTCACCAAGAGCCTCCAGAACGCGATCCTGGTCGTACCCCAGGGGCCGGTGAACTCCGTGGACTCCGGGGACGGCAAGATGGCCCGCAGGGGCGGCTTCAAGAAGATGATGCGCGAGGTGCACGGGCTCCTCCAGGATCGGGGCGTGGTACGCAAGAAGCAGCGCATCGGGAACATCATCGTCTCGTCCCACAGCGGCGGGTATCGGGCCGCCGCCCACGTCCTCTCCCGGGGAGGCCTCGAGGTGCGTGAGCTCTTCTTCTTCGACTCCCTCTATGCGAACCTCGATGAGATCTACGCCTGGGTGAAGGCCGACAAGACGCGGAAGTTCATCAACCTCTACTTCCGGGACAAACCCAGGAAGCGCTCCAGGGAATTCCTGGCCCGACTGCGCAAGGGCGGCATCCCCTATGTGAACATCACCACGAAAGACCCTGTACCGAAAACGGGTGATCTTCATCGAAACCGAGCTGGGCCACTCCGGCTGCACGAACAAGTACTTCAACTACCGCGATTACCTCTACGCGAGCTGTCTGCACCGCTACCACAGCTCGGACTGGTTCCAGCAGGAGGGGCTGGATCGCTTCGACCGCTAGGGTGGAATCCACGCCTGAAAGTCGTTTCCTTCTAATTTGATTCATGGGAAACTCCTGAAGATGGTGACTCGACGCGATACATCGAAGCCGCGACCGATCCCCGCCAACGTTCTAGCGAGTCCAACCCTCGCTGAGCTGTACCGGCGCCAGGGACACCCGGAGATGGCCGACCGTCTCCTCGCCGGCCTCGACCCCACACTTTCTCCCGAGCGCACGCCCGCAGAGGCTTCGCCCCGGGACCGCCGGGTACGAGACCTGCGCGCCCTCCTGGCGCGGGTCCGTGCCCGCCGGCGTTCGGCGGACGGGGTCACGCCATGAAGGTGCTGGTGCTCAACGGCCCGAACCTAGACATCCTGCATCGGCGGGATCCGGCGGTATACGGCGGTGCGTCGCTTGCAGACATCGAGCGCGCCCTGGAGACCCTCGGCGCAGAGCTCGGCCTCGCTGTGGAGTGCGCCCAATCGAACCACGAGGGGGTGCTCATCGACCGGCTGAACCACTTGGACGACGACGTCACAGGGGTGATCCTGAACCCCGGCGGCTACACCCACACCTCCGTCGCCCTCATGGACTCCGTGGAGGCGGCGACGGTCCCGGTGATCGAAGTCCATCTCTCCAATATAGACGCTCGCGAGGAGATCCGACGCACGTCGCTGGTGGGCCGTGCGGCCGCAGGTCGGATCATGGGCCTCGGGGTCGACGGATACCGCCTAGCGCTGCGCGCGCTGAACAACTTCGATTGGGGACGGGAGCACGGCGGTGGCTGAACAGAAGGAAAAGCTCCTGAAGAAGGTCGACCAGGCCTTGCAGGGGAAGAAACTCAAGAAGGCCCGGAGTCTCCTGAAGAAGGTCATCGACACGGACCCGAACGACATCCGGTCCCGACTCCGCCTCGGGGAGGTGCACTTCCAGCTCGGCGACAAGGCCGACGCGGTCGAGCTACTGGCCCAGGTGGGGGATTATTACAGGGACCACGGGTTCCTCCTCAAATCCGTCGCCGTCTACAAGAAGATGCTGGAGGTCGATCCGACCCGCTGGGACCTCCATGGGGAGCTGGCCAACCTCTACTTCCGCCTGGGCATGGCACCCGAGGCGGTCAAGCAACACAAGGTCCAGGTCCGGGCCCTCCTCAAGCAGGGGCGGATCGTGGACTGCCTCCACGTGGTCCGCCAGATCCTGGACCTCGAGCCCGGCAACGTGAAGGATCGGGTCCGGCTGGCTGAGTCGTACTCCCAACACGAGCTGTACGAAGACGCAGCCCGGGAGTTCAAGGAGGTTCTCTCGGTCCTCGACAAGAAGAACAGCAAGGGCCCACTCTGGATGCAGGTCGCTGAGCGGTACCTCCACCACAACATGCAGGACGTCCAGGTGGCGCGGCAGCTCGTGGAGAAGCTCATGGAGCTGGGCCGGCACAACCAGGCCTTGCCGTGGCTGCAGCTCTGCTTCGATTCCTACCCGGGTGAATTGGCCATCATGGATATGTTGGCCACCTGCTTCGACTCCCTGGGACAGCCGAACAAGGCCATCGCTGTCCTCAAGATCCTGGGCGGTCTATATAAAAAACGCGGCCTGAAGACCGAGCGAGAGGGAACCCTCCTGCGGGTCCTCGAGATCGACCCCAAGGACGTCACCGCCAACCGGGAGCTGGGCCGAGACGGGGACGGGGACAAGGCCGAGCGGGGCGCGGACATTGAGCTCGACTGGGACCTCCCGAAGGCGCCGGAGGTGCCCGAAGTCGGCCCTCCGCCGATCCCGCCGGAGGACGAAGATGTGGAGTTCGGCTTTGAAGACGTGTGGGAGGAAGGGGCGGCAGAGGTCACCCTGGTTCAAGCCATGGACGAGGCCCTCCTGAAGGAGTTGGGGCTCCTCGACGAGGAAGAGCCGAAGGAGGCGCTCGTCGACGTATTGCCCCTCCAGCGCAAGCTTGACGCCGGGGAGACCGTGACCCCCGAGGATTTGATTCGAACGGGGATTGAGATGGAGCTCTCCGAAGTGGAGGAGTTGGACTTCTTCCTCACTGCGGGGCTCACTGAAGAGGCGGGCATACTGGTGAACGAGATTCTCCAGAGGCACCAGAGGAAGCAGGGTCAGGACCCCGATCGAACCGCTCCATAAGGTAAGGGTATCATGCATAAGCGCAGCTTGTTCTCGATCATCTTCGTGGCGCTTGTCTTCTCGTGCTCCGCCGAAGCCCAGGTCAACTATCATGACCACAACATCGTCGTGGACGCGATCCAGGGACCGGCCCTGACCGTCCATTTCATCGACGTCGGGCAGGGAGACTCGATCCTCATCCAGGCGCCCACCGGGGAGACCCTCCTCGTAGACACGGGTCCCCGAAAGAAGGCATCGAACCCCCTCCCCTACCTCCAGCAGGTCGGCGTCGAGCGAATCGACCACTTGATGTTCACCCACAGCCACCTGGATCACACCGGTGGCTTCCAGCGAATCGTCAAAGCCCTCCCCGTCGGGGACATCTGGTGGTCGGGTTACTTCCACCCCACGAAGACCGGGAAGAATGTCCTGGCGAAAATCGAAGAGCTGAAAATCCCGACCCGGACGCTCAAACGCGGCGACGAGCTGAGCCTCGGCAAGGACGTGAAGGTCACGGTCCTCCACCCGCCACCAGAGATGAAGCCGGTGAATCACGATATCAACAACTACTCCGTGATCATCCGCGTGAGCTATGGAGACATCGACTTCCTGCTCACAGGGGACGCGGAGATCAAGGCAGAGCGGATGGTCCTCGCCTCGAACCTCTTCGTGGAGAGTGAGTTCCTGAAGCTCGGCCACCACGGCTCCAAGACTGCGACAACCCTGGCCTTCCTCAAGTCGGTCAAACCGCAGTTCGGCATAATCTCCTGCGGCCGCAACAATAAATATGATCA
>CAZNWW010000115.1:0-9120 GCA_964576155.1 uncultured Myxococcales bacterium
TGACCATCTTCACCAGGACCTCGGCTGCGCCGTTGCTTCCGGGGAGGATCACGTGGGAGAGGAGCAGACGCCTGCAAACTGTGTCGTCCACGACGGTCCCCGGTGGGAGGGTAGCCGGGCACCGCCGATCCAGGCGATCTCCACGCCGGGGCATCAGGGCGAAGGGACGCAGCAGGATGCCGATCCACCGCCGGGCGCCGGCGAGGACCCGGCAGATCGGTTGCGCAGCGGCCGGGGCCCTCAGACACATGGACGGATCCATGCGGATCAAGGCCAGACAGAACGGATTCCGCTCTGCCTGGAGGGCCTCGAGCCCCTCGACACAGCGGTCGTATGCCCCTCGCACCGAGGCCAGGGCCTCCGGGGCCAACTCCCCGGTACGGGCCGGGCCGGGCAAGTGGACTATCACCAGGACCAGGAGCGCGGGGAGGGTACGACGGAGCGGCGTCACTCCTGGGCCGGACGGAACGGGAAGAAGACGCGCTCGATGCCCGTGCGGTAGCACTGGTTCACCACGTCCATGATGCTCTGGTACTCGGTGGCGGAGTCCGCCTTGACGCTGATCCCCACCCCGGGATTGGACTCCTTGAGACGCTCGAGACGAAGCTGGAGTTCATCGAGCGTGCGCACGGGTCGACCTTCCACAGTGTCAGCTCCCGAGACGGTGGGCACGTACAGGTACATCTCCCCCTCTCGGGTGACGTAGATCGTCGGCCGCTTCGCAGTGACCACGGCGCGCTTCTCCGATGCTTGCGGCAGCAGGATCCGGAACGCGTTCTCTCGGGTCTTGAAGGTCGTGGACACAAGGATGAAGATCAGCAGGATGAAGACCACGTCCACCAGGGGCGTGATGTCTATACCGGCCACCGTGGACCGGCGTGTTCCCTGCCGCAGGTTCACTCCGCTACCTCGCCCCCGGCGGATCCACCCGCTGGAAAGAGAGCCTCGAGGATATCGAGGCCGTACTCCTCGAGATGCATCGCAATCCTGTCGATGCGGGACTCCAGGAAGCGGTGCCCCAGCAACGCAGGGATCGCTACGGAGAGACCGGCCACGGTGGTCAGGAGGGCCTCCCAGATTCCTCCGGCGAGGTCACCGATCTGGGGCTCCAACGAGGCCTCCACGGCCTGGAACACCTGGACCATCCCGGTAACCGTCCCGAGGAGACCGAGGAGGGGGGACACGGTCGCAATGGTGGCCAGCAGGCTGATGAAGCGGCGCAGATAGGCGACCTCCATGAGCCCGGTCTCTTCCATACGCTCCTTGACGCCGGCCCGGTCTCCGCCCGCGGCCTTCAGGCCTGCGGTGACCATCGCGGTAAGGGGGCTCGGGGTCTTGTCCGCTACGGACAGCGCTGCATCCAGGCGCCCCTCGCGGGTAAGCTCCATGACCGAGCGGGCGACCTGCTGGGGAAACACCCGGACCCCCCGGGTCGCCCAGAGCCGCTCGATGAACACAGTGAGGCCCAGCACCGAGGCGGCAACGATCACCGGGATCAGCGGACCGCCTTGTGCCAGTGTGTCGAAGAACTCCATCTCGTCCCGTCTCCTGTTCGAGGTCTGACGACCTACAGTCAGCCGCCGTTCATCGGGAGGAACACATCGAAGGTCGTTCCCTTCCCGGCCTCTGAATGAAAATCGATGCTGCCCTCGTGATCGTCAACAATTTTCTTCACGATGGCGAGACCCAGACCTGATCCATCCCGTTTACCGCGAGTGACGAAGGACTCGAAGAGGCGGTGGCGGATCTCATCAGGGATACCGAGCCCGGTGTCCGTGAAACGGAACCGTATGCGGTCGTCATCGGTCTCGGTCACCTCGATGCGGAAGAGGCCGCCCTCGGGCATGGCCTCCCGGGCGTTCCGGGCCACGTTGAAGACCAGGCGACGGATCTTGCCCTCGTCGACCTTGAGCTTGCGCTTCACCCGGCAGTCCGTCTCCAGGGTCACTTTGTACCCAGCGAACTCGTGCTCGAGCTGCTCACGGAGTTCGTCCACGAGCCGATCCACGAAGACAGGCCGCTTGAGCATCTCGGCGTCGCCCCTCGCAAAGGCCAGCACCTCCCCTGTCATCGACGAGAGGTGCTTGAACTGCTTGAGGATCAGCTGGGAGTACTCGGCCCGCTTCGCCGACTCGTCTTCGGCCTGCATCATCTGCACGTAACCGGAGATCACGGTCATCGGGGTCTTGAAGTCATGGATGATCCCCGACAGGGTTTTTCCCAGCACCGCCATGTTCCGGGCCCCGATCAGCTCCTGCTGACGGCGGAACCGGTTCACAGCGCGCCCCACCTGGCTGGCAAGGAACGTGACGAGCTTTCTGTCATCGGGGGAGTAGTCCTCGCTGCGACGTTTGGGGTTGGCCAGGGCCAGCACCCCCACGGGCTCGCCCTCGGTGCCCAACACCGGGACGCAGTAGGCCACCCGAAGCTCAACGTCCAGTTCGGGGTGAAGAGGACGCACGGTTGCGTCCTGCGTCTCGCCTCCCACGGACTGCTCCTTTCCGGACCGCAGGACCTCGCCCATCGCGCCCCCTACCAACGCGTTTTCCAGCTTGCGGACTGCGCCGCCCCGCTCTAGATGGTAGAGATCTCCG
This sequence comes from uncultured Myxococcales bacterium, assembly GCA_964576155.1. GTDB lineage: Bacteria > Myxococcota_A > UBA9042 > CAIXZC01 > CAIXZC01 > CAZNWW01. The sequence goes on from CAZNWW010000115.1 coordinate 2,595, forward strand.
CCGGTCTCGTGGCGGATCATCAGCGCACCCATCTCCGAGGTTACTGACTCGGTGCAGAGAGTCAGGATCCGCTCCAACAGGTAATCGAGATCCATGGTGGACGTGACCTCGGTCTCGATCCGGTACAGGAGCTCCTGGCGCTCGTAGTTCCGCTGGAGGCGATCCTGCGCATCCCTGAGTTGGATGTTGGTCTTCAACACATCGGAGAAGAGCTTTGCGTTCTCCAGCGCGATGGCCGCCTGGGTGGTCATGGAGGCCAGGAGATGCTCGTCCTCGACCGTGAAGTACCCGTCGCCCCGCTTGTTCATTACCTGTGCCACGCCCACTATGCGGCCCCGGGGGGTGCGCATGGGCTGGCAGAGCATGGAGCGGGTACGATAGCCGGTGAGCTTGTCAACGTGCGCGTTGAAGCGCTGATCCCGGTAGACGTCCTTGAGGTTGACCCCCTTGCCCGTGCGCGCAGTCCACCCGGCGATGCCCTCGCCGAGCTCCAGGACGATCTCCTCCACCCGCCCCCCCACGGTGACGTGGCTGCGGAGCTTTCTCTCCTTCTCGTCCACCACGTACAGGGTCGCCCGATCCGCGTCCAGGAGGTTGGTCACCTGTACGGTGATCGTCTGGAGCACGTCGTCCAAGTTGAGGCTCTCCCCGAGGGCGGTCCCCATCTCCTGGAGGGTCGCCAGGCGACGCTCCAAGGTCAGGACCCGTTCCGAGAGAAAGGCCACTCTCTCTTCCAGGTTGTCGCTCATCCCTTCCTCACTTCGTCCATCTCGGCCCAGTCGTTGCCCCAGCCCAGATCCACCTTGAGGGGCACCGCCAACTCAGCGGCGCCCTCCATCGCCCGAATCACGATCTCCCGGGTCTCGTCCAGCTGCGCCGGCGGCAGCTCGAAGATCAACTCATCGTGGACCTGGAGCAGCACCTTCGAGTCCAGCCCCGCTGCCTTCAGGTCCCGAACGCAGGCCAGCATGGCCAGCTTCACCACGTCCGCAGCAGAGCCCTGCACGGGGGTATTCACCGCCATGCGCTCCGCTGCCGCCTTAGCGTTGTGGTTCCGGCTGCCCAGGTCGGGGAGGGCCCGCCGCCGGCCCAGGAGGGTCTCCACGTAGCCGTGGGTCCGGGCGCCCTCGAGGGTCATCTCCTTCCAGGTCCGCACCCCAGGATACCTCTGGAAGTACCGATCGATGAAGGACTTTGCCTCCTTGGAGGACATCTTGAAGTCTCGGCCCAGGCGGAATGCGCTCATACCGTAGAGGACGCCGAAGTTGATGGTCTTGGACAACGCCCGCATCTCGGAGTTCACCTGAGCCGGCGGGACGGAGAACAGCTCACAGGCAGTGCGGGTGTGGATGTCCTGCCCCTCCCGGAACGCATCCAGGAGTTGGAGATCCCCCGAAAGGTGAGCCATGATCCGCAGCTCGATCTGGGAGTAGTCAGCGGCCAGGAAGCAGCACCCCTCAGAGGGGACGAAGGCCTTGCGGATCCGTCGGCCGTCCTCGGAGCGCACCGGAATGTTCTGGAGGTTGGGCTTCTCGCTGGAGAGGCGCCCCGTGGCCGCCACGGTCTGGCTGAACGAGGTGTGCAGTCGGCCCGTTCGGGGATTCACCAGCTTCGGCAACGCGTCCACGTAGGTGGACTGGAGCTTGGCGACCCCCCGGTACTCGAGGACCAAAGCCGGCAGAGGGTGGAGATCCCGAAGCTCCTCGAGGACTGCGCTGTTGGTGGAGTAACCTGTCTTGGTCTTCCGCTTCGCCGGCAACCCGTGCTTGTTGAACAGAATGTCTCCGAGCTGCTGGGTGGAGTTCACGTTGAAAGGTCGCCCGGCGAGCTCGTGGATCTCCCGCTCCAATGCAACTATTCGCTTACGAAAACCCTTGGACATCTCACCAAGGACGTCTGAGTCAAGACCAATACCCCGCACCTCCATCTCCACGAGGAGCTCCGACACCGGCAGCTCCACCTCCCGGAAGAGTTCCTCGAATGGTTTCCCTTTCATGCGTACGGCGAAGTCCTGGGCCAGGCGCCAGGTGATCCAGGCGTCCTCGCCTGCGTAGCGTGCGGCCTCGCTGATGGGGACATCCTGGAAGCCCACCTGGACGCCGCCCCGGGTGGTGACCTCCTTGTAGCTCACCATGTGCCAACCCAGGTGGTCCTTCGCCAGGGAGTCCAGGGACTTGGACAAGCGCCCCGGGTCCAACAGGCTCGACGCAATGAGGGTGTCGAAGGTCAGCCCGGCGACCTCATACCCGTTGCAGCGGAGCACCACCATGTCGTACTTGAAGTTCTGCCCGATCTTCCCTCGGTCGGGGTCTGCCAGGAGGGGACCGAGCACCTCCCGCACCTGGTCCGCGGGGAGCTGGCGCCCAGCCCGGTGTCCCACGGGGACGTACCAGATCCGGTCCTCCGCTGTGCAGAAGGAGAGCCCCACGAGATCGGCCTCCGTGGCCCGCAGGGAGGTGGTCTCCGTGTCCACGGCGAAGGCATCGACCTCCTCCAGGGCCTGCTTCAGATCGATCAAGGCCGCGGCGTCGACGACCAGGGTCACCGGGGGCATGGCCTCACGCTCCACCTCGACCTGCTCCTGCACGGCCCCGGGGGGCGGGCCGATGGAGCTTATCATCCGTCGAAACTCCAGCTCCTCCAGGAGGGGGATCAGCAGGTCGCGGTCCTTGTCCCTGGGACGCAGCCAGTCGAACCCTTCGGGGAGCTCCACGTCGCAGCGGAGCTCGACGAGGGTCCGGGAGAGCAGGGCCAACTCCCTGGACTCCTCCAGAAGCTTCCGGGTGCGGGGCTTCTCGATCTCGTCCAGGCGGGCGTAGATCTCGTTCAGGGTCCCGAAACGTCGGATCAGGTCTGCGGCACCTTTCGCCCCGATGCCCTTGACCCCGGGGATGTTGTCGGAGCTGTCCCCCATGATCGCAAGGACCTCTCCCACCCTCTCGGGGGGGACGCCAAACTTCTCTTCCACCGCAGCAGGATCCCATGTCCGGTCCCGCATGGCGTCTACCATCGAGACCCGGTCCCCCACGAGCTGCATCAGGTCTTTGTCTGCCGATGCGATCACCACCTCGAGGCCCGCCGCCTCGCCCCGGCGGGCCAGGGTGGCGATCACATCGTCCGCCTCGAAACCCTCCACCCGCACGACGGGTATACCCATGGCCTCAGTGAGCGGTTCCACGTAGGGGAACTGCTCCTTGAGATCCTCCGGGGTCGGGGGGCGGTGGGCTTTGTACTCGTCATACATCTCGTGCCGGAAGGTGCTTCCAATGGGGTCCATCACAACGGCAGAGTAGGCCGCCGGATATGCATCGAGGGTTTTCATGAGCATGGAGAGGTAGCCCCGGAGCGCATGGGTGGAGAGCCCCGCAGAGTTGCTCATGTGGGGCAGGGCGTGGTAGGCGCGGAAGATATAGGCAGACCCGTCGACGAGAACGAGGACGCGGGGCTTCTCGTCGATCACTTCGGGCGTGCCGTGCTCAGTTCCGCTGAACAGATCCATGATGCCCGCCTCCCCCTTGCCGGATTTTTGACGGTTCGGTGCATGCGTATGATTATCAGATAAGAATCGCGGAGGCCACCCCTGGGGGGAACGATGGACAACACGAACGACATTGACAGGGACTACGACCGGATCTCGGAGCGCCACAACGTCCGAATCCGTGTAGTCTTCGATGACGCGGTGAACTTCAACTGCGCAGCCACGCTCAACCTATCCCAGGAGGGTGCGCTGCTCTCTTCGGAGATTCCGCTCGAACGCGGCACCCGCATCACATTGATCCCGCTGCCGGAGGATGAGATCGAGGAGGACGCCCTGAACCTCCTGGAGTTCTCAGGGGAGGTGGTGCGGTCCTTCGAGGACATCATGGTGACCGCCTACGCCAAGGATCGCTTCAGGATGGGCATCCGCCTGGATGTCGATGAGGCGCAGAAGCAAGCGCTGGCGGACTTTATCGACAAGAAGGGCCACTGACCCCTGGCCTCAGCGATACCGTCCAGTGATGAACCTCGTACAACCGCAGCCACTGGTTTGCGGTCCCCGGCCCCACATCAGACTTCTCCAACAACCGCAGCGGAAAACGCCCAAGGAACGCCTCCGCCTCCGGCCCTGTGTGATTCCTGAGGTGCTCCGGCGTCAGCCCGTCCAAAGCCTCGACCGCCTCCCGCGCCTCCGGCCCCTCCCGCACCAGCGCGAATGCGGTGTTGTCCACCACCATTAGCCGGCCTCCGGGCCGAATCGCTGAGATGACCCGGTAGTAGGCCTCCCAGGGATCGTCCAGGTGGTTGTGGCTGCGCATCACCAGGGCGTGGTCCACGCTGTGAGGGGGCAACTCAAGGGTCTCGGCGCCCTGCGCCAGGATCTCCACCTGCTCGAACCGCGCAGCCAGGTCCCTCACGCCCTCCCCGGGGGCGGGATCCAGAGCCAGGTACCGGGTAACCGCGCCGTCGGCCAGCAGCCCCTCGAACAAACCCGGGTATCGCCCCGCACCGCAGCCCACGTCCAGGATAGCGCCGGAGATCCCCGCGAGGATTTCGCGCACCTCAGCCTCCGCCGCGGCGAAGCGATCCCCCACGACGGCACGGAACGCGCCGCCGCAGTCCGCGGCGACGGGACAGCCCCGGCACCACGGCATGGGCTCTGTGCCCTGGAGCTGCGCGGCGAAATCATCCAGCAGGACTGCGCCGGCCCGATCTATATAGACCTGCCCGAGACCGTGGGTGATCCCCAGGACCTCATCGCGATCAAAGTCTCTTGTGTCCGTGGCCATGGGCTCCACGCTGTCGCCACACACCAGGTGGACGGTGCGCCAGCCCGGGGCCGGTCCCCCGGCCTCGACCCCGGCGCGGACCGGACAGCAGTCGAGATCAATGACCTGCAGGGGCTCTCCCGCTGGCGCCATATTGAAAGAGTTCGATCGGCCACCGGTGATCGGGGCAACCTCAGCGTCTGAAAAGAGCTCCCAGGTCCGGGACCAGGTGCCCCGGCACTCGTCGTGGATCAAGCAACCCCGGCACTCCGCCCGGCGGGCCATGTTGCGATAGTCCACCATGGGGAAATGCCCCTCGTCTGCTTCCCGGATGCACACCAGATCGTCGGTGAAGAGATCCGCAAAGCGGTCGAGCCATCCATCCATGAGACAGAAGGGGAGGCCGTCCCAGGCGAGGCGGTACCTCGGGAGGCCCAGGCGCAGGCCATGGTCCAGCGCATCCCGCATCGCGTCCGCGGCCGCAGCGGGGGAGGGGATCTCGTCGGTATGCTCCAGGACGGCGCCCCGAGGCTCCACGTAGCTGAACTTGATCCGTACCCTCGGGATCGCTGCAAGGAGCTCCACCAGGGCGCGGAACTCGGGCAGGTTGCGGGTCACCACCACGGTGTTGGCCGTGACACGGATCCCGGGATGTCGGGCCGCGCTCCGGATCCCTTCCAGGGACTGCACGTGCGCGCCCTCGATGCCTACCAACGCGTCATGAGTCTCGGCGTCCGCTGCATGGAGGGACAGGTACGCATAGTCCATCCCCCGCGCGGCCAGGCCGTCCACCAGCTTGCGATACGAGAACATGCGCCCGTTGGAGATGATCCCGAAGGCCAGGCCCAGGGAGCGGGCCAGCGTCGCTGCCCGCAGGATGTCCTTCCGGGTTCCGGGCTCCCCCCCCGAGAGGACCACTCCATGGAATCCCGCGTCGCGGGTCTCCCGGATACGCGCAGCGAGGGCCTCCTCCGGGAGATCCGGGATCCCCTGGAGACGCGCGCTGTGACAGAACCGGCAGCGGTTGTTGCACCGGTACCCGACCTTGAGGATCGCCCGCGGCATCATACGACCTCCTGTCGGGAGCCTAACATAGGATGATTCTCCTGCGTACGGGTGTCGTCTGTGATAGCTTTGCCGCAGAACCGACCGGAGCAACACATGTACGGCCCGACTCTTATGCTCGCCGCACTCCTCCTCCAGCCGGCCCCCGACGTTGCATCCCAGTCCCCTGCGACCCTCGCAGATCTCCTGGGACAGCCAACCTGGTGGGCCGAGGCAGGACGCGACGCATTGGACGAGGCCACGCAGGAGAGGCGTTGGTCCGATATCGCGCGCCTCGCTGCGGATCTGAGGACGGACGCGACGGGTGAAGACCTCGCCCGCCTCGCCTTCCTGGAGGCCCGGGCCCGCATGGAGATCGGGACCCCGGAAGAGCTGACCCTCGCTGCCGCGCTCTTCGAGGGCGCCGCGCAGGGGCTCGAGGACCTGCTGCCACGGGCCTGGTGGGCCGCAGCCCGGTGCCACCTCGGCCGGGACGAGATCACCGCCTACCTCGCGGCCCTCGAGCGGATCCCCATCGAGGACCCGGTCCTCGGGGAACAGGCGTCGCAGGAGCGCTGCCTCACCCGGGTCGCGGCCGGCATCGACGGGGACGACCCGGCCCCCGTGTGCCGTGCGCACCTCGATCGGTTCGGCGAGGATCCCGATGTCCGGCTGGGTCTTGCCCGCGCCCACCTGGCCGCGGGTCGGATCACGGAGGCCCACGCCGAGCTCGTGCG
>CAZNWW010000116.1:0-5343 GCA_964576155.1 uncultured Myxococcales bacterium
TACCATTTGGGCAAATTGACCAAACCGGGGGGTGGGGTTTACCCCCCCTATTGGGGGGCTTAAAGCCCCTCCCGCAAGGCCGGAAGAGACATCGTATAGACCGGCATCCTCCAGGCGGATTATCAGTGATTGCGGACCTTCTCTTCGATCGAGAGCGCGGTGTCGGGGCGCTTCTTGCCGAACCGCTTGAAGTACAGATGCTTGATGTACTCGCGGAGCGACATCTTCCACAGCTCCTGGTCGTGGTTGTCCAGCTTACCGAGCTTGCGTGGGTTCATCCCCAACTCGCGCGCCATCTGGACCTGGGCATGTGAGAGCCGATGGCGTTTACGGGCATCGATCCACGCCTGCATCTTCTGGTTGGGTTTCTTCTTCTTGGTCATCCTCAGACTCGCCCGAGATTACTTCTCGTCCATCCGTATCTATCTCCGCTTGCGGCTCCTGGGCCGTGTCTGTACCTACGCCATGTAGGAGGTGATGGCAATGGCTGGGCGACCCGACGCAGGGATGGCTGGTCTACGGCGACGAAGCTGACCAGCGGCGCTCCAAGGGTCGCGTCCTCGGCCGGCGGTCTCTGCGAACCCGTCCCGGGTGAACCATCCGGCGTCTTGGCTTTCCATTATGGTCGGCTATATACTCATCCTTGGGAGGTGTGACATGTGCCCGATGCAATCCGCAGGGTCTGAATTCGACGATGAGCGGGCGGTCCCGTCTTTTCTTTGGGACCGCGGCATCACCAATGGTGAACTGCGCTCTATCCTGGCGGACACGGAGCACCCTCAGCGCATCTCTCTGTTGCGCGTTCTGCTGCGGGAGGCCAGGCCGGACGATGTCTGGACCCTCGTAACGCCGGCAGTGATTCTCCAGGACTGGGACGATATCAGCCCCGGACTGGGGAGACGGCGAGCTTTCTGGGATTGGCTCCTCCGCGCTTGGAGAGAACTTGGCCTCATCCAATAAACATCTGACACCGCTACAGCGGGATCTTCTTAAGCTGTTCAAGGAAGTACAGGGGGGCTATGTCACGGGCGGGACGGCGCTCTCGGGATTTCTTGGGCATAGACGCTCTCTCGACATCGATCTCTTCGTCTCCGATGCTGAGGAGGTGGAGATAGCCGGCGCTCTGCTCGAGAGCAGCGCATCCGTTCGAGGGCTGCTGGTTCTGTCGTTGAGACGTTCTCCTGGGTTCAGACGGTACCGAGTTGTGCGAGGGGATGAATCTACTCTGGTCGATCTGGTGCACGAACCCGGGCCGCAGATTGTGCCCGTGGAGGAGAAACCTCTACGAGATGGGATTCGCGTGGATTCTCTCGACGACTTGATCGCCAATAAACTATGCGCCGTACTCGGGCGAAGCGAAGTCAAGGACCTCGTGGACCTTTATTTTCTGGGCGAGTCCGGTGTCGATGTGCTGAGTTATTTGCCGGCGGCACACTCCAAAGATGGAGGCATGGAGCCGGCCACGTTGGCCTACGTACTGCAGCAGATGCCCACCGATCCCCACGGACTGCTTCTGCTGCGTGATCTCGACCCCGCCGGGCTGGCGGAGTTTCGGGACAAGCTGGTTGCTCGCCTGCTTGAGCTGGCGTGGCCCGGATCGAGATAGGCGTGAGCAGCGTGAGGGGTGCCCCGGGGGCTCTGGGGCGTTCCGGGGTGTCCTGCTACAGGCTCTCAACCACCGATGTCGACTACCTCATCCCATGAGAACCGGGGGTTTTCCTCCCGTACAAGGTAGCCGAAAGGATTGCAGACCAGAAGGGTGTCGCCTATCTGGAACCTCAAGCTGTCGTGGGTGTGCCCATAGGCCCAGAGCCGGGGTTGCCGGTCTTGGATGAGAGCCGAGAGGTCACAAGTGAAGAAAAGATTGAGAGGGGCGTTACGCCAACGGGAATGAACCCCTGCACTGGTCGGGATGTGGTGGGTGACCACCACGTCCTTTGAGGTCACGGAATTTTGTAGGAACTCCACAGACTCTTTGTTTCGTCCCTTGACCCACTCCTCGAAGCCGCCCCCGATCAGGTGGTAGTCGTTGAGGCCGTTCTTCCGCAGGGCTACCTTTGGACTGTCGGGGAACCACAACGTACCCCCCACGAACCTCTGCCCATTGATGGTGACAGTATCATTCTCAAGGACATGGAGGTTTGGAACCTTCTTCGAGAAGTGTCTGCTCAGGCGTTCCACCTGCTGGATACTGCTGTGGTAATAGTCATGGTTCCCCATCACGCACACGACGTGGGGAAAGAGGCGGGCGAGTTCTTCAAGGACATGGAAAGTGCCGTCCAGTGTTCCAATGTCCCCGGCCACTACGAGCACATCAGCCTCGGGTTCCTGGAAACGGCCGACGAAAGAGGCCCCCCCGTCCTGGTGGAACTCGGAATGGATATCGCTGATGACCTGTATCCGCATCACTATCTCCACATGCTACCCGATGGGGGCAGGCACCAAGCCTTCCCATTCTAATCCTCAATCAAGCGCCTTCGGCCCGGGACCTGTCCCCCACGGGACCTGGAGGATCTGCGCACGGTACCAACTTTGATGGAAACGCATGCGTGCAGCGAGTCGGTTGTCGCCCGGGTACTGGGGTCCGAGGTCGACGTCTCTGTTCATTTCTCACCCTGTTCTTTGTTTATCGCCACAGAATGGCGTCCCGTGTTGATTGAGAGCCAGATTTGCAATTACCACAGTTTCGAGCAAGTTGATGCCTCCCCACAATAGGAAATCCACATTCCGGGCGAACAGATGAGTCCTGGCATCGTGCAGGAGGCTGAAGTACCATTCTTCAGATCTCAAACCTATTCAGGCAGGACAGGAGGATTCCCATGAAACCGCGGACGCTGCTTGGAGTTCTCGTGCTGGCCTTGGCGATATCGAGTTGCGGCCTGATCGTTGAAAAAGAAGATGAGAAGGCCGAGGACGAAGCCACCGGATCGAAAAAAGCTGCGGACAAGGCACCATCCACTGAGGCCGCAGCTGCGTTGAAGACCGCTGAGCTGGCGGCGCAGAAGGCCGTCGTAGAACGCGCTGCCCTCGAGGCCGAGAAGCAGAAACTCCTGATGGACAAGGAGGTCGCTGAGCTCGGGGCGTAGAAGGCCGCCGCGGAGCGCGCTACTCTCGAGGCCGAAAGGCAGAAGCTCCTGGTGGAAAAGGAGATCACTGAACTGGTGGCGCAGAAGGCCGCCGCAGAGCACGCTGCCCTCGAGGCCGAGAAGCTGAAGCTCCAGGAAGAGAAGAAGGCCATTGAGCTTTTGGCGCAGAAGGCCGATGCAGAGCGCGCTGCCCTCGAGGCCGAGAAGGTGAAGCTCCTGGAGAAGCAAGCCGCAGTCCTCCTGGCGGACAATCCCAAGGAATTGGACAGCGCCACCCGGACGAAGGTCCTGGCCCTTATGGCGTCGGAGAACTGCCTCAGGAAGGCCATCGCTGCGGGGGCCCTCGCAGAGGCGGACCTGGACAAAATGCGTGGCGAGCTGCTGACCACGATGGATATGAGCGCGGAGCAGTACGACAAGCTGCAGGCGAAGCTCGACGGGAACCTGGAGCCGACTGACATCGAGATGCTCCAGGCCTTCATGGAGAAGATGTGCCCAGCGGCGGAGGCACCCGCGGCGGATACCGGCGAGGCCTACTGGGTCAAATCCTGCCAGTACGCTGTGGACATGATGGAGGTCCAGATGGGCGGCGATTCCTCAGTGGAAGAGATGGCCCGAACAAAGAAAAGGATCTCCCGGCGGTGCCTCAAGGATCTGAAGAAGGTGCACCCGGCCAAGGCGGACAAGATCGCTGCCTGTGTCCTCTCGATTACCGAGGTTGATGACCTGGAGGCATGCGGCTTCTGATTTAGCACCAGACGACCACGGTTCCGGGGTGCCTTTCAGTTTCAGTGTAGCGTCCTGCCGGTATCCTTTGCGTCCAGCGCAGGAGGCTTGTCCTTGTTGCGGGGCTTGTTGGTGCGGAAGATGTCCATGCCGATGCCCTCGGCGTCGCAGAACGGGCAGGTCTGGTTGCTGCGGAGGTGGGGGCTGTAGCGCATGTCCTTGAACTGGAAGTAGCCGTTGCAATGCCAGCAGTTGAGCCAATGCCCGGGCTTGAGACCTTCGGTGCTGAATGCCTTGATCATGATGTCCTCCTGGGTTGATGAGGATACCTATTAATTCGAAACGGGGGCGGATTGGGGAAGCAGCTAGTGTGTGGTAGGCTGGTCAGACCATGAAGGCCCAACCAGGAAGGGAGTGATAAGATGGGGAACAAAGACCAGGGCAAGGAAAAGAAGCAGAACAAACCCAAGCTCACGGCCAAGGAGAAGAAGGCCAAGAAGAAGGCCAAGAAGAAGGGCGCTGATTGATTCGGAATCCTGAGAACGTCAGAGCACGAAGTCCTCGGTCCACACAGGTCGTGACGGGGTGTCCAGCTCGAACTGCTGCAGCCAGTCCTCGTCCGTCAGGCGGGTGAAGCCGCCCTCGACCTGCTCATAATATGACGAAACAGGACCCGCGTAGGCGCGGAGGCCGCAAGGGCTGTCCGCTACGAGGACCATGAGGTTCGAGTAGCCGGTGCCCACGTGGAGGATCTCTCCCGCGTTGGGATCCGTGTGCACGTCCGCAACCGTGGGATCGAAGATGAAGTCCATGTCGCTCGCCTGCCAGAACAAGTTTGTGTACCAGCCCCCCACCGGCGGTCCGCCGCACATGCCCTCGTTCACGACCAGAGACTTGATGAACGCCGTCTCATCCGGACTGCGGGGCTCCCCGGCGATTTCTTTAGTAGCGATGGACTCCAGCATCCCCGCCGCGTCGGAGAAGCGCAGGAAGTGGTTCGCCTCGCCCTCCAGCGAGATGGGCAGCCCCATGAGCTGCTCCCGGGCGTGGACAGCGAACTCGCCGATCTTCCGGTAGAACTCCGGGTGGGGCTCCACGTAGCCGTCGGGGTAGTCGCAGCCGACCCCGGAGTAGGATTGTTTCACGTACAGGATGGTGTCGTGTCGCAGCTCGGCCCAGGACGCGAGTGCGGTGTTCATGGTCTTCAGGTGGTACGCCCGGGTCTTCATGGCGGCGGGGTATCCGTCAGTGGTGGTCGGGGTCCCGAGGGCGCGGATGGCCTCCAGCCAGCCGTTGTACATGCTCATGCCCCAGAAGTCCGCGCCGTGCGCGTCCACCAGGCTGCGCATGACGTGGAGGTTCTGGGCGTAGTGGTGCTTGTCGAGCTGCGGCTCCAGGATCGGCAGGGCCTCCTGGTGGCCCAGGACGAAGAGGCCGTCCAGGGGATCCGGGAGCATCCGGTGGATTTTTTCGCCCCGCCACACGATCCGGTCGTAGGTGACATTGTGAAAAACATGGCTGTCGATGACGT
>CAZNWW010000116.1:5353-9088 GCA_964576155.1 uncultured Myxococcales bacterium
ACCGACACAACCGGAGAGCCTTCCAACATCGCCCGGCGGCGCTCGGTGCTGAGGAAGGTCTCGGTCTTGGTGTCGAGGATGTCGAACTCCATGAAGTAATGGGGCAACGCGTCGTAGAACACGGTGTGCTTGGCGTACAGCCACTCGCCGTACATGACGTAGCGCTGGCCCAGGAGTTTGAACGACGGCGGCAGGGCCGTGGGATCGGTGCTCATTGGATCCGTGGCCATGATCTGGCTCATGATGAGCTGGCCGCCGAAGCCGCCTCCCTCGAGGGCCTCCATCAGCGCCTCCGCTGTCTCGGGGTCCAGGAGTTTTCCCACCACGGGCGAGCCCTCGTGATCGAGAAATTCCTGCCAGCCCATGGGCGTGAGGTTGTCGCTCACCCCGACGAAGACCGCGATGACCTGCTCTAATGTGCTCCAGTCTTTGAGGGCCTCGCTCTCCACCAGGTGGCGGTTCATCTCCGCGGTGACGATGAATTCGCGGTGGAAGCGGGTCAGCATGATGTCTGTGCGTCCCAGCCATATCATCGCTCTGAAGTACTGCTCCAGCTCCACTGATTCCGTGTAGTGACCCCGGGGCTGGAACTGGGAGAAGTCGTACGCGCAGCCCGGTCCGTCGCAGGGATAGGGCCGCCCGAACAGCTCGATGAGACGGGGCTGGAGTTTCTCCACCCTCTTCAGGATATCGTCTCGTAGCACGCCCGTGCCGTCGAACAACGCCTCCGCAGGCGCGCCGTCCAGGAGGGAGAGGGCCACGCTGTAGTAGAGGTCCAGATCCTCACGGGCGGCCTGCAGGAGGGGATCTTCGGCCTTGCCCCCCTCGGTCAGCGCGCCTCGGAGACGCTTCAGGACCGTGCGGAGGGTCGGGATGAGCGCACGCTCCTCCACCTGCTTGAGCATCCGATCGAAGCTGCGGTGCAGCGCGAAGAGAATCGAGTCCGTGGTGATGAGCACCGGGAGGTGACTCTCCCAGACATCCTGGTAGCCCAGCGCGTGGTTCGAATAGCGGACGCGGTCCAGGACGCCGAAGCCCTTGGACGCTACGAAGGCCTTCTCCGGGCCGGTCATCTCGTACGCGTCGGAGATGTCCACAGCGAAGTCCGCGGTCCAGACGTCGTAGTCCGGCCCGTCCCCGTAACCCGGGTCCTGGTACCATTGATCCATCAGCGCGTCGGTGGTCATGTCCACGGTGCCTTCGAGCATGGCCTTGTGCTGCTCCAGGAACGCCTCGTCGTCGGGGCTCGCCGCCACCGGCCCCCAATCGGGGTCGACGATGGGCTCTTCGGTGCCGCCGGCAGGTTCCGTAGTTTCGTCGGTGCAGGCCGCGGCCAAGAGTAAAAGAGCAAGGAGTGGGTATAATCTCATCATCGCCTCCGGTGAGTGACTCTTTCCTTTACAGATCCCGGGCGCCCGCCCGGATTATCATCGCTGTCTGTAGTACATCAGCAACTTCCGTGCCGTAGATGTGTGTTTTTCAGGTTGCGGAAATCTCGTGGTGGAAATGCTGTCAGGGAATGGGAAGTGATCTGGGCCGGGTAGATTAGCGAAGCGCCGTCTCAAGGGCCTCGAACGCGGAGGCAATATCGGATATTGCCGCAAGGGCGGCCTCCTCCGATGGCGTGTCGGCGCCGATGACGTCGAGGACCTTTGTGAGCTGAATACAGAGCGGTCCTGCAACGAGGTCGGCGTCGCGGAGCCTCTGCAGCCCCTTCGACGCAGACAGCCCGTCGCTCTCGTCATACCACCAGGTCACCGCGTTGAGTCCGGCCTCCAAGGCCTCCGTCATGGGTCGCAGGGCCTCCACGACGAAGCCGCCGTCCGTGAGGACCTGCGACATCTGCCGGTTCCGGGCTGTCGCGGCCAGCCGCTGCTTCGCCTCGTCTCGTCGCCGGGCCCGGGCGTCCGCTTCCGGATCGCCGAGGCTGTCGTGGGTGTGGAGTCGCCGGGGTGGGCTCTCCCCGAATCGGACCAGTCCGGATCGGGCGAGACGTTGCAGGGTCTCCCACGTCCCGCGGTCGAGGACCTCGAGGTTTGGGTGCGCGCCCTCCCAGGCACGATCAGCCATGCCGCGGGCAAGATCCGCGACCTCGGACGGGTCCCCGTCCACTACCACCAGGAGCGTCGGCTGACCGCCGGCAGGGGCGCGGAGATCCAGCAGGAGCAGGCGGTCAGCGAGGCGGGCCGAGAGGTCCTGGCGGAATCGCTCCTCCGGGGTCAGATCGGGGTCCGGCGCCGGGACTTGCGCCCTGGTCGCTCGCACTGGCGCCCGCGTGCCGCCCATGATCGTCTCCAGACGCTCCATGAAGGCCGCGCGACCCGTGCGTATCTTGAGGCTGCTGAGCCCCCCGGCGCCGTCCAGGACCCCGTCGGCCAGTTCCTGTTTGAGTGCGAGTGTGCCGAGCATCTCCTCCTCGATAGAGCCGGCGGTGACGAGGTTGATTACGTTGACCGATCGGGTCTGGTGCTTGCGCCAGGCACGGGCGATGCGTTGTTCGAGCTTTGCAGGGTTCCAGGGCAGATCCAGGTTGATCACCGTGTCAGCGACCTGGAGGTTCAGGCCGGTGCTCCCGGAGTCCGTCGACAGGAACACTCGACAGTCGCCATCCTCCTTGAAGCGCAGGACCTCCTGCCGTCGCTTGTCCTGCGCCACTGACCCCGTGTGCCACGCGAAGCTGATCCCTTTCTCGATCAGTTGTGCCCGCACGAGTTCAAGCATCCTCGCCCACTCCGAGAAGATCAGGACCTTCGAGCCGTCTCGGTCGAGGGCCTGCTCCAGGATGTTGTCCAGTTCGTCCAGCTTGGGGCTGACCCTGGTCTCCTGGTCCAGGATGAACATGGTGTCGCAGAGCATTCGCATGCAAGCCAGCCAACGCTGTAGTTGTTCGAACTCCTCCTTTCGGAGCTGGCGCGTCTTGGCCTTGTCCAAGAGGCTTGCGACCTTGCGTTTGAAGTTGGAGTACGAGGCCCGGGTTTCGGGAAACATCGGGACGAAGTGGTTCTTCATCCGGCGGGCTGGGAGCTGATCCTCTACGTCCTGCTTGCGCCGTCGCAGCATCACAGTCCGCAGGCGGCGGTGCAGGCGGTCCAGGTTTTTGTAGCCTATGGGGCGGCCTTGTTCGTTCAGCTCGTAGAACTCCCGGTTGAAGCGGAACAGGGGGCCCAGGAGGCGTGAGTCCAGGACCTGGAGAATCGAATACAGCTCGTCGATCCGGCTCTCGAGGGGTGTACCGGTGAGCACGAACGCGTATGGGCTGCGGAGCAGTTTGACCGCGTCGGCGGTCTTGGTCTGCCAGTTCTTGATACGCTGGGCCTCGTCCAGGATCACCAGGTCCGGGGTCAGAAGTTCGTTGAGTGCAGTCAGATCGCTGCGCACCTGCTCATAGTTCACCAGGGTGTAGAAGACAGGGCGCCGGTACGCGTCGAGGCGGGCGTTGCGCGGTCCGGAGATGATCCGGCAAGGGCGCCCGGAGAAGCGTTGGATCTGCTCCTCCCACTCTGCCTTCAGGGACACCGGTGAGACCACCAGGACCCGCTCGATCCGGCGGGTCTGGGCCAGCACCTCTGCGGCTGCGATGGCCTGGACCGTTTTGCCCAGGCCCATGTCATCGGCCAGCATGGCCCGCTCACCAAACGCCAGATGGAGCGTGCCCTCCCGCTGGTAGGGATAGAGGGTGGCCTTTGGGGGATCGAGCTGGCGCTTCCCCTCAGCCACGTCGGCTAGGAAGAACTC
>CAZNWW010000117.1:0-9087 GCA_964576155.1 uncultured Myxococcales bacterium
GACTCCTGCGATCCGGCCACGGGGGGCTGCCTCAACGTGGCCCTGGAGTGCGACGCCGAATGCGGCCCCTGCGACGACGGCTTCATCTGCGCTGAAGGCATCTGTGAGGAATGCACCGATGAGTGCACCGACCTCGACTGCGGCCCCGGTCCCGTATGCGGCTTCGACTGCGGGGTCTGCGACGAGGGCTTCTCCTGCGACGAGGGGGTGTGCGTCGAGGACGCGCCGCCCATGGACAGCTGCGAAGACAACTGCGGCGTCTACAGCGAGACGGCGATCTGCAACTGCGACGCCGAGTGCTTCGAGTTCGACGACTGCTGCGAGGACGTCTGCGACTTCTGCGCCGAGGACTATCCCGAGGACTGCGGCGGCGTGTGCGTGCCCGACTGCACGGGCCTCGAATGCGGCGCGGACCCGGTCTGCGGTGAGGAATGCGGCCCCTGCGGAGACGGCTTCAGCTGTGACGCCGGGGTCTGCGTCGAGGAGGGCGACAACTGCGACACCATCTGCACGGGCCATTGCGATGACTTCGCGGCCTGTGACTGCGGCGACTGCGAGTATGGCTATGAATGCATGGAGAACGACTGCGAGCTGATCGTTATCGGCGAGGACGTCATCGTTGGCGAAGACACCGTCGGCCCCGGCGAGGACACCACCGAGTCTGGCGAGGACACCGGCGGCGGCGGCGGCTGCACCACCAGCGGCACCTCGACCCCCCTCTCCGGCCTCCTGATCCTCTTCGCGCTCATGGGCTTCGCGGTGATCCGCAAGGTCCACGTTTAGCACCACCATCCCCGGGCATCAGCTCCGATTCGGCCCTGAAGGGCCTTCCACAACTGATCAAGCGTGGAGTTCTTCCTCGAGCTCGGTGGTCCAGGTACGATCGATCCGGGCATCGACATCAGGCACTGCATCCTGCTCAGGCAACACCATCAGGATCAGCCATGTCTGCTGGGACCGGGCCTTGCCCCGAGTACGGATCAAGGCGAGCCGCTCGGCACGACATCCCATGCCCAGGGCCTCGCGGCATTGTGCGTCAATCACCACACCGCCCGGGGGCGCCACGCCGGAGAGGCGCTGGGCCACATCCACCACTGATCCCTCCACCGCAGCGATGAGATCGGTCAGGTCCTCGCCCTCGGCGAAGATCCGCCCTGACGCAATGCCCACCTGCGCGGCCACCAGGAGCCCGCGGCGGATCCCCTCGGTCTCCACCAGGATGCTCAGGTCCCGCGCTGCCTCCACTGCAGCCCGCGAAGGCCCCGTGGCGTCCGGGTCGATGCCGAAGAGGATCTTGAAGCAGTCCCCCACGTCGTGACAGATCACCCCGCCCGCCGCTGACACCCGATCGAACCACTTCTCGAGGGGCGCGGCGATCACCTCCCTGAGATCCTTCTCCTCCGCTCCAATCTCGCCGAGGGAGATGAGACGACCGTGGAGCATGGTGAGATCGCCGGCCACCACGGAGACGGGCTCCGCCACATCCGCCCGCCGCACGGCCTCCGCGGCCCGCTCGTGCTCGTGGTCGAACTCGATCCGGGCGCCATGGGTGATGCCCGCCGGCGCGCCGGAGAAGGGCTCTGCCAGCGTCTCCTCTTCGAGGAGAGTCGGCTTGAGATAGAGATCGAGATAGGCACGAAATTCGGCGCTGTCCGGCGTCACGTGGGGACGCCGTGTCCGCGCGTCGGGCTCGTCACTGTAAGTGAGGACCACCGCAGCGCTGCTACCTTCGGTGTCGTTGCGGCAGAGCGCAGTGAGGCGCTCGTCCGCGGTGAGCCGTTTGTGGGTCACGTCTGCGAAGATCCGGGTCAACTCCTCGGCCACCTCGGAGGCAGAGCCGGGACGCTGGCTCGGGTTCTTGGCCAACAGTCTCGCCACGAGCACGTCCAGCGCATCGCTCCCCCCGGAGGCCATGACCTCGGAGATCCGCTTGGGCCGGCTCTTCAGATGACACTTGAGGATGTCCACGGGCCGCTTGCCCTTGAAGGGAGTGGTCCCGGCCAGGAGCTCGAAGATAAGCACGCCGGCCGCGTAGAGATCGGTCTGGGGCATGGCCGGCTGACCACGTACCTGCTCCGGGCTCATGTAGGTAGGCGTCCCACAGATCTCGTTGCTGCCCATGGCCGCGGAGCCCTTGAACTGGGCGATGCCGAAGTCCAGGAGCTTCACGTGCTCGCTGCCGTCGTCCCGCGGGACGAGGAAGATGTTCTCCGGCTTCAAGTCCCGGTGAACCACGCGGTGGCGGTGGGCCGCCTCCAGCGCGTCCATGAGCTGGACCAGTATCTGTATTGCCCGCTCAGCGGGCAGGGCCCCATGGGTCTTGAGGATGGACGCCAAGCTCCAGCCTCGCAGGAGCTCCATGGCCATGTACGGGTGACCGTCCACGGTGCAGCCGAAGCCCACGATGCGCACGATGTTCGGGTGACGGAGCCGGCGCACGGTGCGGGCCTCGGCGAAGAACTGGCGGATCGACTTCTCGTCGCCGGCGTAGGCGGTGCGCATGAGCTTGACCGCGCATTCCTTGCGATGGAGCCCGTCGAGGGCCCGAAAGACCTCGGCCATACCACCCTGTCCTATGGACTCGAGGAGGACGAAGCGGCCCTCGATGACATTGCCCTTCTCGGGGAGCGGGGCCGCGTGCGGCAGCAGACTGTGGCCGTCCATCGGGCAGACCGCTGATAGACCGCGGTGATGCCGTCGGCAAAGCGGGCAGTAGCTGAGGGTGGCCTGGGTGTCCATCGGGACCCTCCTGGATCAAATCCAGTATGTCCCTGATGGGGCGGCCACCCAAAAATCAAGATCGTGTGGAGAATCGGGAGGTTACTCGCTCACTGCGAGAAATTTTTCAGCGTCGAGCGCGGCCGCACAGCCCTGCCCCGCGGCGGTGATCGCCTGGCGGTAGCGCTTGTCCACCACGTCACCCGCTGCGAAGACGCCGGGGACGTTGGTCTCGGTGGTCTCTCCCACGATGATGTACCCATCCCCGTCGGTGTCCACGTGCCCCTTGAAGATCTCGGTGTTCGGATCGTGACCGATGGCCATGAACACGCCGGTTACGGGCAGCTCACGGAGCGCGCCGGTCTTCGTGTCCTTGAGCCGGACCGCGGTGACGCCGTCCTCACCCAGGATCTCGTCTACTACGGAGTTCCAGGCCACCTCGACCTTCTCGTTGGCGAGGGCCCGCTCCCGCATGATCTTGGATCCCCGGAACTCGTCCCGCCGGTGGATCAGGGTGACCTTGGAGGCGAAGCGGGTGAGGAAGGTGGCCTCTTCCAACGCGCTGTCGCCTCCGCCCACCACGGCGATCTCCTGGTCCCGGAAGAAGAAGCCGTCACAGGTGGCGCAGGCAGAGACGCCGCGCCCTTGCAGCCGTTGTTCAGAATCGAGGCCCAGCCACCGGGCCGACGCGCCCGTGGAGAGGATCACGGTCCGGCTCTCGTGGAGGGTATCCCCGACCCAGACCTTGAGTGGCCGGGTGGTGAAGTCCACCTTCGTGACCATGTCGTAGAGGTGCTCGGAGCCGAAGCGCTCCGCTTGGGCCCGCATCTGGTTCATGAGCTGAGGTCCCTGGATCCCCTCGGGGAACCCGGGGAAGTTCTCCACGTCGGAGGTGATGGTGAGCTGACCGCCAGGCTGGAGGCCCTCGATGACCAGGGGGTTCAAGTTGGCCCTCGCCGTGTAGAGGGCCGCGGTCAGGCCCGCTGGGCCGGAGCCGATGATGATCACTTCACGCATGGGTTCACCTCTTGACCAATTCGTCCATCTGTCGTTCACAACCGTTCGTCCCTTACGAGCCCGGGACCTACGGGGGATTACTGCGTCAGCGCCGGCGGCGTCGGATCACGGTCACCGAGCCGGGACGGTCCCGGCGGCGAACGTCCTGCTTCGGACCCTTGAGGGCCAGGATCAACGGGACCCCGGCGACGAACCCCCCGATGTGGGCCCACCAAGCCACTCCGCCTCCGGACGCCGCGTCGGTGAGCGCTGCGGCGCCGTTGAAATATTGGATCAGGAACCAGACCCCGATGAACACGAAGGCTGGAATCTCGGCAAAGAAGAACAGGATGAACAGAGGCACCAGGGTGACGATCCGCGCTGTGGGATACAGGAGCACATAGGCGGCGAGGACCGCACTCATGGCGCCGCTCGCGCCCACCATCGGCATCTGCGAGAGTGGGTCGGCGGCGAGCTGGGCCATGCCCGCACAGAGCCCGCCGGCGAGGTAGAAGACCAGGAACTTCCCCGGCCCCAGGCGATCCTCCACGTTGTCCCCGAAGATCCAGAGGAACCACATGTTCCCGATGATGTGGAGCCAACCCCCATGGAGGAACATACTGGAGAACCAGGGAACCAGGTGGTCCAGGGGACGAAATCCGGTGATCTCGATGCCCTTGGTGAGGCGCCAGGGGACCAGGCCGTACTGGTGAATGAAGTCACCGAGGCCGTCACCGAGTTTCAGCTCGTAGACGAACGCGGCCACGTTCCCGAGGAGGATCAGATAGGTGACCCACGGAGTACGTCGGCTCTTGATGTTGTCCCGGATCGGGATCAACGGGGGTCCTCCCCTTCGCCCGGCCCGAGGGGCACCGTCCACCGGTAGGTCCTGCCGCCCTGGAAGGTCACCTCCCGCAGGAGCCAGATCTCCGCGCCGCCGGATTTCCGTCGGGCCCGGAAGCGCCGCACACCGGGCTTGAGACCCTCCAGGCGCTCGGAGCCGCCCCCGGGGATCGTCGCGAGGGCCTGTCCATCCACTTCAACCAGGAGCGCACCTTCGAGGCCGTTTACCACATCAAGCGAAAAACGCTTCCCGCCGAGGGAAATCGCCGTGGTCTGTCCCGGGAACACCCGGACCCGTCTCACGTCAGGCTCAGTGTCATCCAGGAGGACCCGCACGTCGTGCCACCCGGGGGAGAGGGCGATGAAGATCCGATCCCGATCGCCGGTGAAACTCAGGACAGGCCCCTCGTCCGGGCGCAGCTCTCCCGCGTAGCCCTCGAGACCCCGGACCTCGAGCTGACCGGCGTCAGGCTCGATGAACCATGTGGGAGGGCTCTCCGCAGAGGGCGTGATTCGAATAGCGCGGGCTGCACCGGACACCGGGTGCACCGCTCGCAGCGCCACGGTCGCAAGCGGCATATCCTTCAAGGTGGTCTCGCCGCCGGCCAAGAGCAGGCCCGTGGGCTGTTCGTCCTGGAACAGGAGGACCTCTCCGTTGGTCCGGTTCACCACCCGCACCCGGCCGTACGCGGGGCGCAGATCCCAGAGGAACTCGCTGCCCGGGCGCACAAGGAATTCCTTATGTCCGAGGAGGAGCCCCTCGGCGCGGGCCCGCAGGGAGTGGGGGCCCGGCGCCAGATCGTCCAGGGTCAGGCGACCCCCTGGTGCGATGCCGGCCAACTTTCGCTCGTTCTCGAGGAGGGTAACCCCCCTGGCCGTGCTGTTGGTCACCACCAGGGTCCCCACGGGCGGCGGGACCGTCCATCGGTGCTCCTCCCCCTCGGCGCCCCGCTGATAGAGAATACCGGTGCGTTTGCCGGCGAAGACGCCCCGGAATACGCCTGCGTTCGCGGCCACCCGGGCCGTGTCCCCTGCCGGGAGCTCAGCCAGGAGGGTCTTCAGGTCCCCCAGGGACCGCAGATCCTCGCCAGTGGCGTTCTCCACCACCAGAGCGAATGTACGCGGCGTGATCTCCCAGACCCCGCGAGCCCCTGGAGCCAGGTCCATCTTCCGCCGATGAACACGGCGCAGGCCTCTCTCCTCCACGCCCTCCAGGAGCAGGTCCCCTGCCATGAGGCCACAGAGGGTGACCCGCTCCCCGGTTGCGACTCGTGCCTGGAAGCGCCCGCCGAGATAGAGGGCGAGAGGACCGTCGAGGCGGTTGGTCACTGCGACCCTCGCGCTCCCGGGCCCCAGGGTGACCCGCTGCGCATGGGAGGATGAGATCTCCACCCGGGCGCGCCCCGAGGCGTTGGTGAGTGAGCTCGACCAACCGACGGCATGCTCCCCTGCCGGGAGGGACAGGGTCACCTCGGCGGACGCGACCAGCGCGAGGCTCCGGATGCCGTCGAGGTAGACCTCGACCTCTTCCGAGAAGGCGTTCCCGAGGGTCAGGAGTCCGGCGCCGGTACTCAGCTCCCACTGATGGGTTGCGCCGGGCATCAGGGTCTCTTTCTTCTCCAGGCGGATGCCCGTCTTCCCCCCGGTTGCGGCCAGGTCGGCTGTCCCGGTGAGGAGGTCCCGCACCGAGAGACCGCTTCCGGGTTCGACCTGACCGACCTCTTTGCCGCGGATCGTTATCGCCATGGGCTCATCCGTGAGGTTGCGCACCTCCAAGGCCGCGCTCTCACGGGACACCGACCATGTCACCTCACCGCCGGCCACCACGGTCAGGGCGGCGGCGACGGTCCTGCGGGACTGCAAGAGGTTCGCCTCGATGCGCCACGCCCCTGGAGAGAGATCGTCGAGGGCCAACCGCTCCCCCGGGGAGACACGCCGCACCAGGCGCTCCCCCACCCGGATCCGGGCCGGCTCCGGGGAGTCATTCCGCAGGACGAGGCGGCCTCGAGGTGGATCCACCTCTACCTGGGTCCACACGCTGGATGCGGCCTCGATCGGCAGCTCCCACGAGCCCCGGCCTTCCCGCTCCACGAGGCGAATCCGCAACGCCCCGGGGCTGAGACCTCCCACGCGCCGCTCGGCCTCGCCCAGGAGGCTGCCGAGACGCCTCGGTGGGAGATGGAGATCGAAGTCCCGGGTGGTGAGGTTGACCAGGTGAAGCCGGGCCGGCGCCGGGGGCATGGGCCGCTGGGCCGTCCCCACCACCCACCGGGGGCCGACGCCTCCCAGATCCACCTCCGCATCGAAGCGGTCCTCACCGCAGTGTGCCGTGAGCGCTACCCGGGATCCTGCGAGATTGGGCATGGAGACCCACTCCCCCGGCGGGACCGTGGCCAGAAGGGCCCGGCCACGGTAGACGTCGCAGACAACGTCGGACCGATTGCCGAGATCCAGGGTAGTGGCGGGTGTCACCGGACCGATACCAATCACCGGGGCCGGTGTGGAGCAGGCCGCCAGGGTGAGGGCGAGGAGCAGCGCGACGGGGCGCAGGGTCATGGAATCAGGCCTCGGGTTCAGGCTTGGCCCTGGGCTTGGGCTTGGCCTTGGGCTTGGGCTTGGCCTTGGGCTTGGCCTTGGGTTCTTCTGTGGGAGGGTCCTCTGGGCCCGAATCTGTGGGAGGGGCTTCAGCCCCGACGGGCTCGGCTGTGGGAGGGGCTTCAGCCCCGACAGGCTCCGGGCGATCAGGGACGGGATACCCGTAGTTCTTCTCCACAAACTCCGGCGTGAACTTCACCTGGTTGATCACCACACAGATGAAGAGCCGCTCCTTGTCGTACTCCTCGAGCATCATCTCGGAGATCCGCTGAGCGTCCTCGTCCTCGATGCGCTCGATGGCCTCCACGTCCTCGTTGATCTTCTTCACGTGGTGGAGCATCTCGTGGTACAGGGCGCCGTTGGCCCGGTTCCACAGCGCAATGAACAGCTCCGCAAGTGCCTCGTTCTCCTTCTCGTAGACCTCACGCTCCACGAGCTCGATGACCTTCTTGCGACCGAGCTTCTGGATGCGGTAGCCCTTGAAGTAACGGTAGTATACGGGCTGGTCCAGCATCTTGGTGCCGCGCACGATGTGCTCCATGGGGATGTCGCGCACGAAGAGCTGGAGGTGCGGCTGGATGCCACGCATCGAATGTAAAGGCATCGTTCCTCCTCGTTGGGGGATTCCTTCGGGTCGGGAGTATAGCAGACTCAGCCGGCGATGTACCGGTTCAGATCGTTCCGATCGGCATGGACGCTGAGCCCGTACTCGGGGTTGCACATGTCCGCCTGGATCGACTCCAGGAGCGCGCGGGTCACCGGGCCCGGGGTGCCGTCACCGATGGGTACGCCCTCGACGCCCACCACGGGCATCAGGCCGCAGCCGGTTCCGGTCATGAAGCTCTCCCGGTCGGGGCCGACGAAATCGATGGGGAGCAGGTCGTCCCGCTCCACCACCCTGAATCCCATGGACCGGGCGTTCCCGATGATCCGGTTCCGGGTGATCCCGACCAGGCAGTAGTCACCCACGGGAGTATGAAGCGCGACCTTGGAGGGGTCGGTCTCCCAACCCGTGTCCTTGATCACCAGGAAGGTGTTGTCCGCTGTGGCCTCGGCCACGTTCCCCCGGCTCGTGAGCATCATGGTCTCGAGGCGGCCCTTGTCCCGGGTCTCCAGCAACCCGCCGATGTTGTTCAGATAGTTGTTGCTCTTGACGTTGGGGTCCTCGATCTCCGCGCCGGCCCGCCGGATGTGCCTGGCCACGGACAGCTCGATGCCCGTCTCGTAGGTCTCGGGCGGGTAGAGCTGGATCGTGGAGACGATGCAGTACACGGTGGGCGCCAGGCATTTCGCCGGGTTGATGCCCAGGTTGCCGAAGCCCCGGGAGAGCACCGGGCGCATGTATCCCCGCTCCCCGTCTGCGAAATCCACCTCCTGAACCGTCCGGAGGATCAGCCAGGCCAGATCCTTCTTGGCGTAGGGCATCGCTATTTCCAGCTTTCTGGCAGACTCCCACCAGCGATCCACGTGCTCCTTGAACAGGAAGATCTGGCCATTGTCGATCAGGATGCCCTCGAAGACCGCGTCGCCGTAGAGGCCGCCATGATCAAGGGGGGACAGCCCCGCCTGGTCAAACCGCAGGATCCCGTGGCGGCGCTCGACGCGCTCGTCGGTGTTCGCTACCTCGTAGAGCCCCTCTCGACCCAGGGCTTCGGGGGTCAACCCCGGAACCCAGGGCATGCTCACGAGCACCCGCCCCTTGTCGGCCAATGTGATCAGCTCTTGGATGACGGCTTGCATAATGCGCTCCTCCATAGACTGTCAGCGGGCGGAATATATCGAGCAGGCGAGCGAGGTGTCAAGCAGGTGAGCAGGACTTGGACTACTCGGTCTCCTGGTACATATACATCGCGGGGCGGGCCTTCAGTTCACTGCCCCCTCCAGGGGTAGGCTTTCCGACCAGATAACGCTCGAAGGTGGAGCGTATTCCGTCGC
>CAZNWW010000118.1:0-9084 GCA_964576155.1 uncultured Myxococcales bacterium
TCGCTTTGCGAGCCGGCGCCACCTTCCCCACGGGGAAGGATCGGGGTTTTGTCGGCTCACCCCTCCCGCCTTCGGCGCCTCCCCTACAGGGGAGGTTTTTTTATAGGGAGGGGGATCCCCTTGACAACGTTTCTTGCTACAACAATTCCTACATCCCCCCTCCCCATTAGGGGAGGCGGCCGAAGGCCAGGTGGGGTAAGCCGACAAAAAACCGACGCTCCCCCGTGGGGGAGCTGGCCCTCCTGAGCGACCGCTCAGGAGGGTCTGAGGGGGCTGGACCCCGTGCAGAGCGTTCCCGCTGGAGGTCCGGCAGACCTAGATAGTTTACGCAAGATGCGTGGGATCGTCAGACGGCAACGGCAATGTAGCCCTAGGCCCGGCATGGGCTCAGTGATGGTTGCATCGGGTCAGCTACTAGCACTGCCTCGCAAACTGACCAACTACCCACCACTCTGCCCCCAGCCTTTTAGATGCAAGAGTTCACACCGAGGCTGTCGTAGGTGTTCTGCGGATATCCGTTCCACTCAACGGCGGGGTCGAAATCATCGGTCCCGTCGGTATCCCCGACAGTGATGTCGCACTTCCGGCGCAAGGTTGCGTCCTTGGTGACCGCCTCACCTGTGCCCCAGTACCCGGGATCAGGGTCCTGCCCCAGCTTCCCGATGATGTCCCTGGTCTCACCGCCGCAGGACAACTCCACGACATCGTCGCCGTTGAAGAACATCACGCCCGAGGTCGTGTGGTTGCAGTAGGTGTCGAGCACAGCCTCGTCGAAGCTCGGGTGGCAGACCACCCAGACCTCATTGGTCTCCAGGATCAGGGTGTCAGCGTCCGTGGCCTCATGGGAGAAGCCGACATCGGTCGAGCCGTTGAAGTAGAAGTTGAGCTCGCAGATCGCCAGGTCCAGATCACCCGATCCGAGGTTGACGATCTCGACGGCCTTGTTGTTGCTGGAGCCCTCGACGTACTCGGAGATGATCGGGTTCGATGCGTCGCCCGCCTGGCCGGTGATAGTGTAGCTGATCGGCGTGGCGTTGGCCTGATCTTCGATGACCCCGTCGTATAAGTGCATGGCCTCGCCGGAGAGGTAGTAGACCTCGAAGGAGATCGCCATGGCCTCGTCCGCAACCGTCGCATCCGCAGGGATGGTGGCCATGAACTCGTCGTTATTGCCGATGTCCTGGTTGTAGGCCATCGCCACCACGGTATCCAGGTCAAACTCGGACTGGTAGACCAGGTTCACCTCGATGCCCATGCCCGCCGCGTCCGCTGCGGCATCGGTGACCCCAGCGAAGTAAACCTGGACGAAGACATCGATCGCCTCGGTGGTGTCTATCTCGGTGCCAGAGTTCGGCCAGACGTCACCCGCCCACTCGATCTGGCAGGCGTCGGGGACATTGTTGTCGTCCTCGTCAACGGTGTCGCTGCCCAGGTCGCAGACATCCAGGTAGTTGGGCACGCCGTCGTCGTCGTCGTCTCCGCAGCCCGGATCCGCTGCACAATCATCGACGTCGAGGCAATCCGTGAGTTCGTCGAGGTCATTGTCCTCGCCATCGGTGCAGAGCCCCACCTCGGTCTCGGGAGGCGGCGCAGCGAAGGTCATGGTGAGGGTGTAGGGACCGGCATCCGTATCCCAGTTCGCATCCACGATCACAAAATAGGTTCCCGCGGGCAGGAGCCCCTCGAGCTCCGCAGCGCCGCTGTTGCCGGTGGCGCAAGCCACCTCGATTCCCAGGTCGCATGACCCGGCCAGCAGATACGCGGCGGACCAGTTGGAGGTCCCGTCGAAGTCGTGGGAGCCCGCGACAAACATGGAACTGGCGAGCTCGAAGACGTAGGCGACGTCCTTCGCTTCGGCGCTGTCGTCGGAGCAGGTGCCGC
Source organism: uncultured Myxococcales bacterium (assembly GCA_964576155.1). GTDB lineage: Bacteria > Myxococcota_A > UBA9042 > CAIXZC01 > CAIXZC01 > CAZNWW01. Next base: position 1,882 of record CAZNWW010000118.1, read on the forward strand.
CGTAGGTGTTACCGAACAGGCTGGTGTCCCCGGTCACGACGATCTCCAGACCATCATCAGCGAGGTCGATGGGCTCTGGAGACAGAATGATCGGGTTGTCGCAGGACGCGCCGGCACAGGCGCCGTCGGCAGCGCAGTCATCGTCGGCACAGTCCATATCGCCGTCCATGTCATTGTCCTCGCCGTCGGCGCAGAGGCCGATCTCGTCTGCGAGCGGCGGGGCCAGGAAGTCCACGGTGAGGGTGAAGGGTCCGGCGTCGCCGACCCAGGAGGCGTCCACGATGATGAAGTAGGTCCCCGCGTCCAGGGTGAGCCCGAACTCGGATGCCCCACTGTCACCTGCGTTGCAGGCCAGCTCGCTGGCCAGTTCGCAGGTACCGGCATAGAGATACGCCGCGGACCACATGGAGGTACCATCGAAGTCATGGGACACGGAGATATACATGGTCTCGGAGAGTTCGAACGAATACGCCAGGTCAGCGCTGCCTGCAGAGTTCGATTCGCAGCTCCCCTCGTACTCGGAGCTGGCGTCGGTGGTGTCCCCGATCGCTACGACCTGGAGACCGGCGTCGGCCAGGGTCACCGGCGCATCGGTGAGAGGTAAGGGCAACTCGCAGTTCGCGCCCAGGCAACCGATGAAGTCGGCGCAATCCTCGTCGTCGCAATCGACAGCCTGGTCGCCGTCGTTGTCCTCGCCGTCGTCGCAGATCTCTTGAGCCGAAGTGCACTCGACGACGAAATTGTCCACCCGCCAGGTGTCCGCGTCGTCGCCCAGGTAGCCCGCACCGATGCGGACGAAGCCCAGGGCGCTCACGTCGAAGAGATGCGGCCCGGAGGCAGCCCAGTCCGAGGTGAGCCCATCGAGGGGCAGCTCGATCTCCTGTAGCGGCGTGAAGCCGTCGAAGATAGCGAGCTGATGGCTGACTGCCCAGCTAGCGAAGTCCGCAGCCTCGTCAAAGGTTACGGAGATCTCTCCGCAGGCCTGGACGTCCAGGAGCGCCCCGACGATCCAGTAATGAGTCTCCAAAGCGGAGCAGCCATCTGCGAAGCCGAACTCGGCGAACCCGTTGAGAGAAATCGGGTCCGCGGTGAGCTCCCAACCACAGACCTCGTCTGTGCCATAGATGCCGCCCTTGATGTCGTCGCCGGGCAGGTAGCTGAAGTCCTCTGACCAGGGCAACGCCTCGGGGTCGCAGATCTCGGGACCACAGTCATCGTCCTCACAATCTGTGAAGCCATCCTGGTCGTTGTCCACGCCGTCGTTGCAGTCGTCCTCGACGGTGGTGGGTCCCGTAATATCAATGGTGAGGGTGTAGGGTCCCGCGTCGGATGAATAGGAAGCGTCCACGACGATGTAGTAGATCCCCGCTTCGAGAGCCAGGGCCTCGATGACCGCCGGATCGGAGGTCTGGGCGTCGCATGCCAGCTCGTTGTCCGCTATGCACTCGCCGGCGAAGACATAGACCGCCGGCCAGAGACTGTCGGAGTCAAAGTCGTGGGTGATGGTGACGTTCGCCGCGGTGTCCAGGACCAACTCGTAGACCAGATCCTTGGCCACGTCGGTGATGGCATCACAGGAACCCGAGACATCCGCCCCTGCTGCCGACGTATCGCCGGTCTCGACGAGCTGCAGCGGCAGATCGTCCTCAATGACTGCGGCGCCGCCGTTGAGTGCAATCGGGGCAGCGCAGGACTCACCCTCGCAGGACAGGTCCGCGGCGCAGTCTGCATCTCCGCAGTCGGAGACGCCGTCACAATCGTTGTCAAAGTCGTCGTCACACACGGTCTCCGCCAGACAGGCGGCGTCCGCCGCGCACTCGTCGTCGCAGCAGTCGGTGAAGCCGTCCAACTCGTTGTCGATGCCGTCGGTGCAGTCGGTCTCCGTGGTGGCAATCTTGGTGAGTGTCACCGTGAGGGTGAAGGGACCTTCGTCGATTGAGTCGTCGCCGTCCACGATGACGTAGTAGGTACCCGCCTCGATCTCCCCAGCGAGGATCGTCGCCGGCTCGCCGGTGGTGTGGGCACAGGCCAGGACGCCATCCACGTCGCAGGCCGTGGCCAGGAAGAACTGCTCCCACTCACCGGAGTCTGTGAAGTCGTAGGTCAGCTCGACGCCCATGGGCTCGGTGAGGGTGAAGGTGTACGCCAGGTCTTTGCCCGCCGTGCCGTCGCCATCGCACTCGAAATCGTAGTCATCGGACTTGAGGGTGGTGTCACCCTCTACGGAGACGACGAGGCCGTCATCGTCTGCGCCCCAGCCGAGCCCCTCGTCGAGGGGTATCGCGGTGTCACAGGTCTCGCCCATGCAGGCCGCGTCTTCGGCGCAGATATCCTCGTCGCAATCAATGAGTCCGTTGAAGTCGTTGTCCACGCCGTCTCCGCAATCGGTCTCGCTGTCTTCCGCTACCATGAAGTCCACGGTGAGGGTGAACGCGCTGGCGTCGGAGGGGTAGGATGAGTCGGCGACGATGAAGTACGTCCCGGCCTCGTACACCATGTAGTCGATGACAGCAGGGTCACCGCTGGTCGCGGCGCAGCCGAGCTCGTTCTCCGCCATGCACGCATCGGCGAAGACGAACACCGCCGGGAAGTAGTAGCTGTTGTCGAAGTCGTAGTGGACCTTGACGCCCATCGGTTCGTCGAGGGTGAAGGTGTAGACCAGATCATTCGCGGCTGCGGTGTCCGGGTCGCAGGAACCGGCGAGATCCGGGGACGCCTCGGTGGTGTCGCCCTGGGCCACGATCTGCAGGCCGTCGTCGGCTGTGGTGATCGCCACACCACCGTAAAGCTCGAATGCTGTCTCACAGACCTCTCCAGCGCAGCCCTCGTCCGCGGCGCAGACCGGGTCGGCGCAGTCGGTGAGCTCGTTGAGATCGTTGTCGACGCCGTCGTGGCAGTCGGTCTCGGTGTCTGTGTCCAACACGAAGTCGAGGATCAACATGAACGGTCCGGCGTCGGAGCTGTACGATGAGTCCACCACCACGTAGTAGGTGCCCGGCTCAACGAGCATCAGCGGGATCACCGCCGGATCGGAGCTGCTGGTGAACGCGCATGCGAGCTCGCTCTCCGCGAAGCAGTCTCCGCCATAGAGATATACCGCCGGCCAGTTGTAGCCGTCGAATTCGTGGCTGATGGAGACGCCGATGGCCTCAGCGATCTCGAAGGTGTAGACGAGGTCCTTCGCGTCGGCTGTGCTGTCGTCGCAAGACCCTGCATGGTCGTTCTGGGCCTCGCTGGTGTCCCCGGCGACGACGAGCTGGAGACCATCGTCCGCCTGCTTGATCGGGTTGCCCTCGTTGAGCGCCACGGCCGCAGCGCAGCCCTCGCCCTCGCATTCCGGGACCAGACCGCAGTCCGCGTCGCCGCAGTCCCACAGTCCGTCGCAGTCGTTGTCCACTCCGTCGGCGCAGTCGGCTTCGATCGCGCAGGCCTCGTCCGCCGCGCAGTCGTCGTCGCAGCAGTCGACCGCCTCGTCGCAGTCGTTGTCCAGGCCGTCACCGCAGACCTCGAGGCAACCCTCCGCGCCGACGCAGTCGTCGTCGCAGCAGTCCAGGAGGCCGTCAAAGTCGTTGTCGATGCCGTCGCCACAGTCGACCTCGGTCTCGTAGATCGCGGTGACGTCGATGAGGAGCTGGTAGACCTCTTCGTCGCCGGGCCAGGAGGCGTCCAGGATCACGTAATAGGTACCCGGCTCCAGGACGGTGTCGCCGGTCCAGGCGAAGTCGCTGCCAGCGGTAGCGCAGACCAGTTCCTCGCCTTCGCCGCAGGGCGCATCGGTGATGTACACGGCAGGGTAGAAATAGCTTTGGTAGTCCATACCCACGTTCACCGCCACGGTCTCGGCCACGGTGAGCTCCCAGACCGCGTCCGCGGTGGTCGCCGTGTCTTCGTCGCAGGAGCCGGTGAAATCATTGGTGTATCCGATGGTGGTGCCCCAGTACTCCAGGGTCACGCCGTCGTAGCTGGCGTCGAGGGCCACGCCGTCGTTGATGAGGAGGACGTCCTCGCAGCTGTCACCGGCGCCACAGCCTGCGGTGCCCATGCAGTCCTCGTCGTCGCAGTCGGCCAGGCCGTCGCAGTCGTTGTCCTCGCCGTCGACGCACCAATCCTCGGCCGCACAGACGGGCTTCAATGCGCAGTCATCGTCGCAGCAGTCCACCAGGTCGTCGCCGTCCTCGTCGTCGCCGTCGGCGCAGTCGTACTCGGTGAGGGCCGTGAGGCTGAGGGAGAGGTCGTAGGGACCCTCGGTGATGCCGTAGCCCGTGATCCAGACGTAGTAGGTGGCCGGACCGGCCAGCTCGGCGTTGAGGGTCTCCGCCACGTTGATGCCGCCGGCGTCCGCGCTGAGCAGGGTCATGCCGTTGGCGTCCAGGTCAGGGTCAGGTTCAGGGTCAGAGTCAGAGTCGGGGTCAGGGTCAGGGTTATTTCGTGATCTCCCTGGATGGAGAACTCGAAGTGGTCCACGTCCATGGCCGCAGGGGAGACCGTAGCGGCCTCGGTCTCGAAGCTCCCGTTACTGAGGTCGTCAAGATCGTACGCGGTCTCCTGGGTGTCGTTGGGCTCGTAGAGGTCCAGGCAGTAGAGGTCCTCCGCGCAGTCGTCATCCGCACAGTCCGTAGCGCCGTCCACGTCATTGTCGGTGCCGTCGTAGCAGATCACCTCGCTCCCCGGGGGGGCCGTGAAAATCAGCTCGAAGGTGTAGGGACCTGCATCCCCGACGTAGCTCGCGTCGATGACGAAGTAGTAGGTGCCCGGGGCCAGCGCCAGGTCGAGCTCCGCAGAAAGAGAGGTGGCGGTATCACAACCCAGGAGCATCCCGGCGTCGCATTCCGCGTCCATCACGTAGAAGGCCGGCCAGAAGGTGCCATCGAAGTTGTGAGTTGCGTGGACCACTACCGGATCCTGGACCTCCATGATGTACACGGCGTCTGGTGACCCCTCAGCCGCAGGCGAGCAGGCAGCATAGAAGTCCTGCAGACCCTCGGTGGTGCCCTGGTAGGTCAGCGCCTGGCCGTAGAGATCCGCGGTGATGGGCTGGCCCTCGTTGACGAGGAAGGGCTTGGCGCAGTTGTCGCCCTCGAAGCCGACGCAGAGCGGATCCTCGGCGCAAGCCTCGTCCTCGCAGTCGAGCAGGCCGTTCAAGTCGTCGTCGATGCCGTTGGTGCAGTCCACCTCGGTCTCGGGCACCGCGTCGAAGGACACGGTCAGGGTGAACGGCCCGGCGTCGTTGTTGTAGGACGCATCGAGGACCAGGAAGTAGAGCCCCGCAGGCAGGGCCTGGCCGAAGGTGGCCGCTTCGGACTTCGCCTTGTCGCAGCCCAGCTCGTTCTCGGCCGTGCAGTCCCCGGCGAAGGCGTAGAGCGCAGGCCACTTGTTCCCCGAGAAGTCGAAGGAGGCGTCCACGACGAGCGGATCCGCCAGCTCGAAGGTGTAGATGAGGTCGGGGGTGGTGACCTCCAGATCCTCGATGCAGGAACCGACCACGTCGTCCATCATCCCCGCGGTGGTACCTTCGAGGACGATCTCGGTGCCCACCGCTGCGATGGTCAGCGGCTCGTCGGTCAGGAGGAGCGCGTCCTCGCAGGTCTCACCGGTGAGGATGTTGCAGATCTCCGCGTCGACGCATTCATCGTCGTCGCAGTCGATCATGCCGTCCGCGTCGTTGTCCACGCCGTCGCCGCAATCCGCCTCGGTGTCCGAGGGCAGGAAGACCTCGACCTCGAGGCCGTAGGTGCCGGCGTCGCCCGGGTAGGCGCCGTCCACGGTGATGAAATACATCCCCGGCTGCAGCACCACGGTGAGGGTGGTCGCGTCCGACGAGTCCATCGCCTCGCAGGCGAGGCCCTCGGTGCAGGCGTCGTTGAGGATATACAGGGCGGCCCAGGCGCCGCCGTCGAAGTCTGCGGTGATCTGGAGGCCGAGGGCCTCTGCCAGCTCCACCTTGTGGACGGTGTCTGCGGCTGCCGCCGTGTCAGCGTCGCACTCGCCGGAGAACACGTTGGTCTTGCCGATGGTGGTGCCGAAGAACTGAATCACCGCGCCGGCGTCATCCGCGGTCAGGGGCATGCCCAGCGTGAGGTCGAAGGCCTCGCCGCAGAGGTCACCGCCGCCCTGGCAGGCCATGTTCAGCGCGCAGTCGTCGTCGTCGCAGTCGACCAGGTCGTCCTGGTCGTCGTCCACGTCGTTTTCGCAGTCTTCCACGCAGATGAACTTGCCGGGCAGGCAGATGCCTTCACCGCAGACATCGTCGTCGGTGCACTCGTTGTCGTCGTCGCAGGTCTCGCCGTCCTCGAGGGTATCGAAGACGCAGCCTTCCTCGACATCACAGGTGTCGATGGTGCAGGAGTTCTCGTCGTCGCAGAGGCCGTCATCCGGCGCGTGCGAGACAGAGTCGCTGTCCTCGTCGCATTCGTCGATGGTGCAATCGAGGCCGTCATCGAGCTCCGGGGTCTCCCCGTCAACACACTCGCCGTCGTCGGGGTCGCAGGTCTCGACGCCGTTGCAGAACTCCTCGTCGTCGCAATCCACCGGCACACCCAGGCAGGTGTCCCCGTCGCAGATGTCGTCGCTCGTGCAGAGGTTGCCGTCCTCACAGTCCTCACCGTCCAGGATGGTAACCTGGCAGCCGAGGGTTGATTCGCATTCGTTTGCCGTGCAGGGATTGCCGTCGTCGCAGGCCGCGTTATTGGGGGTGTGGACGACCTTGTCATCGTCCTCGTCGCAGTCGTCATATGTGCAATCGACGCCGTCATCGATCTCCGGGGCCGCCCCGTCCTCGCATGTGCCGGTCACGGGGTTGCAGGCCTCGGTGCCGTTGCAGTACTCGTCGTCGTCACAGACCTTGGGTGCGCCCGCACATTCGCCCTCTACGCACTTGTCTTCATCGGTGCAGGGGTCTCCGTCATCGCAGGTGTTCTCGACAGGGGTGTACTTGCACGCCCCGTTCGTCGAGCACTCGTCGTCTGTGCATGGGTTGTCGTCGTCACATTCGGCGTCTTCGACACACAACGTAGCGTCTCCGCTGACGTCCGCCGCCGTGTCCTCTTCACCGGGACCGCCGGTGGGGTTTGAGCAGCCGATCGCCCCGAGTATCAAGCCCAGGCCAATGACCAGGGACCAACGTGCCATGAGGTTCTTCATTACAATTCTCCCGTTTCGAAATAGAAACCGTGTCAAGACTGATTCAGTTATGAGTGCTTCATG
>CAZNWW010000119.1:0-2815 GCA_964576155.1 uncultured Myxococcales bacterium
AATCACTCATCGTCTTCATAGATATCACCGTGGAGTCCTGTGGTTCAAGGCTTGTGATGGGTTGGGTTTGACACCGCAAGGTCGCAGAGATAACCTTCAGCCAGCGAACGGAGCGGATGCTGCAGGACGACAGACCACGCCACAAGATCCTCTGCAAGCGTAAGTACTATCGGTACGTGGTCGCGTGTATGCACAACTGTGTCGAGCCAAACTTCTGTCGTGAGTTTTGGACCTTCTTCAGGTCTATCGGGCACTCGCCGGCAGAGTACTACAACGAGGGCGGAATAGGAGATGCGATCATGAGACGAGTAGTCTTCGACTGTGATCGGTGCGGCAAGAAGGAACTCTTTGAGGTCTACGGACTGTACAATCGGGAAGGGGAGAGCGAGGAGCATCTCCTCGACGATGAGGCGCGGGGCGAGCTGGTCACCAAGGTTGGCCACAAGGATCCTCTCGTAGAGACCCTGACCTTTGCGACCCTTCGCTCCCTCGAGGAAGGGCTCGGCTGGCTGCACTTCTGCCGGCGGTGCTTCATGACGGTCTCGGACAACCTGGCCAAGATCGCCAACGTCAAGAAGCCCGCCAAGGCTCCCAAGCTGAGGCCGAAGCTCCTTGAGGCTGTCGATGCTTTGGCAGCCGAGCCCAAGAGGGAATCGGGGCCGGAGATCCCTCCCACAGCAAGAGTCGGGGCTGAAGCCCCTCCCACAGCCGAGGCCAAGCCGAAGGCCAAGCCGAAGGCCAAGCCCAAGCCAAAGGCCAAGCGTGGGCCGAAGCCGAAGCCGAAGAAGAAGAGTTCAGGAGGCCTCCCCCTCACCAAGGCGTCCAAGAAGAAGTAGTCTCTCAGCACTTTTCTCCGCGCATGGTTAACGGTACACTATTCATCGTAAACTCAGGCGGTGTGCGATGGAGATCTACCGCGTCAATCGTAAGAGCAGGGCCCTGGGCACCGGAATCCCAAAATGCGTGGAGGGCACCGGCGCCTACTCTCTGAATCCTGTGCGTGGTTGCCTCATGGCCTGCGCATACTGCGCCTACCGGGCGCTCCCTTCGAGCCCGGCCGACGATGAACTCTACGTTTATCAGGACATCGCTGAGCAGCTCCGCGAGGAGTTGGATCGGATGGACCGGAGCGCGCGTCGCCCCTCCCTGATCCTCCTGAACACGGGGGCCGACTGCTTCATGGGACTCTCAGAGGTGGACCGCATCGCAACTGACTGTGTAGAGATCCTCCTCAAGCGAAAGATACCCATCCAGATCACTACCAAGGGCATACTCCCTCGGGAAGTCATCACGCTCCTCACCAGACACCCCGAACGGGTTCGAGTCTGGTCCTCGATTCCTGCAGCCACCGACGAGTTCTACGCCCGCTATGAGTCCAAGGCCCCGGGCCTGGCGCACCGCCTCGCTACCCTGGAGACCCTCACCCGTGCTGGAATCGACACCCGCGTGAAGGTCGAACCACTCATACCCACGGAGAACGACGGCGAGGCTGAAATGGAGCAAGTGCTCCGGTCCGTGTATCGCACAGGCGTTCGCCGATTCTCCGCGTCCTACCTCCAGATGCGATTGGGCGTGGAGAAGCGCCTCCAGGAGCGCATCGGTTCCATGCGGACGAACCTCATCACCCAGTGGTACCGCCGGACATCGCCCGGCGCGAGGCCCGATCTCGACGACGGCGTCGAGCGGATGGAGACCCTCCCCCCCAGAGAGCATAGATTGGAATCCTACCGGGTCCTCTGGAAGCTCGGCCGCACCCTTGGGATGGGCATGAGCATCTGCTCCTGTCGGAATCCAGACATCCATGGCGGCGCCTGCTACGAGGTCCCCGAGGGAGCCTCATCAGGCCCCGGTCCCAAGAAGCAGCTCGATCTCCTGTAAGCTATCGGAATAGCCGTCCACCCCCTTGTGTCATAGCGACGCGTCGCTACAATGGGCCGGACACCCAGCGACCCGACTGGAGACCATGACGAACCGCAGGCCGACGATCCTCCTGGCGCTCTTCATACTACTCACCGCAGCCGCACAGGCGCGCGCCGACGATCCCAGGGCCAGCGGAGAGTTGCCCCCGCTCCCCCTGGATGACGAACCTTTGAAGGACGGAAAACCCGACGAGGTCGATCCCGTAGAGCCCGTAGTGCCCATAGAAACCGTTGAGCCAGTCGAGCCCGAAGAGCCCGAGGAACCCGACTGGTTCTGGGAACCCAAGCCCGACCTGGCGGCGGCAATGGATGCAGTCCTGGGGCACAAAGACCTGATCGGCGCAACCGTGGGCATCTACGCTATGGAGTATCCCTCCGGCAGCCTGGTCTACCAGCATGGCCAGGACGCCTCCCTCATGCCCGCTTCCTCTGTCAAGATCCTCACTGCGGCCGCATTCCTGGAGGCCTTCGGTGGAGACCATCGCTTCACCACCCGGCTCATGACCGACGGGAACTCCCTCTGGCTCGTAGGGGGCGGTGATCCAGGGCTGGAGACAAAGGACCTGAAGACCCTCGCCCGGAAGGCCAAGGACAGCGGGCTCCTCAAGTTGAGGCAGGTCTTCGTCGACGCGAGCCTCTTCGACGAGGATGATCTGCCGCCCCACTATGACACCAAGTCCACCGACGCCTGGTATCGGCCCAGCGTCGGAGCGGCCGCGGTGGAAGATGCCGGCATGGTCGTCAAGGTCACGCCGGGGACCCGAATCGGCGGCGGCGTCCTGGTGGAGGTGTCCCCTCAGACCGATTATTTCATCGTGGACAACACAGCGATCACCACCGAGGACGACCGGGGAGACCTCGAGGTCCGCGTCCGTGCGTCCCGGGGGCGAGCAGGA
>CAZNWW010000119.1:2825-5404 GCA_964576155.1 uncultured Myxococcales bacterium
GCAGGAGTCTATGTCCGAGGCAGCCTCCCGGTGGACGCCAAGGGCGTCACGGTAAAGCGGCGTGTCCCGGATCCCAATCTCCTGACCGGATGGCTCCTGGTGCGCGAGCTCAAGGCCGCAGGTATCAGCGTGAAGGAGCGCGCACCGAAGATCAGCGCGGCCCCGCAAGACGCACAGGCCGTCAGTTCGATCCGCTCCAACCGGGTGCGCAGCGACGTGATCCGCATGGTGAAGCGCTCCAACAACTTCGTAGCGGAGCAGCTCACCAAGAACCTCGGCTCGGCCTGCAGCCCGCGCTCCTGGGACTGCAGCCTGAAACGAATGCGTTCCCTGGTCCGTCAGATCGGGCTGAGGGCTGAGAAGTTCCGCCTGGAGAACGGCTCCGGTCTCTACGACGCCAACCGGCTCTCTCCACGCCAGCTCGTGCGCTTCTACCTCGAAGCGTCGAACCGTGCGAGCATCTCTCCGGTACTCGAGAAGGCCTTCGCGGTCGCCGGCGAAGCCGGGACCTTGTACCGTCGCCTCAAGAAGGTCAAGGGAAGGGTCCGTGGCAAGACCGGCACCCTCGACGGTGTCGCCTGCATCGCAGGGAGAGCCGACCTCTCCAAGGGCCGCCAGCTATGGTTCGCCATCCTCATCAACGACGCCAAGGCCCCTGTGTCAAGGCTCCGCAGCCTCCAGGACAAGATGATTCTGGCCATGATGGGCGAGTGGAGACCATGAAACGAGAGCGCCACGATTGGCTCGTCCAGCCGTGGGTGTGGGGTCAGGTCAGGAGATGCTCCAACAGATCGATGGTGTCTGGCTCCGCGGTCCTGCGGACCGCCTCGGCGAGCCTCGCGGCGCGGGCCTTGCCCTCATCCCATGCATCGCGGACCTCAGCGCCGAGCTCGCTGATCAGCTGTTCATCTCCCCCTGCTGAAGTCGTCACGAGCACCGGCAGGAGGCGACGATAGAGCGCGACCATCTCCGGATCACCCAGGAGCGGGAACGCGTGGCCGTTGAGGTCCCTCGTCGCTCGACCCTCGAGCTGGTCCGCGTAGCGGTCCCAGATGGGTGAGCCCTTCACCGGTGTGATGGGGAAGGGGGTGCCCATGAGGCCTGCACTGCGTATCAGGTGGTGGACCGCGAAGACGTCGCCGATGTCTTCATCCGGGAATCCTATGATGTAGGTTCCGTGGCATGACGAGAGGTCGAAGCCACCGTTCCGCAACCGACCCAGGGCCCGGAGGGTCGAGATCACGGTGTATGGTTTGTCGTAGAGCCTCCAGCGGGCGGGATCCACGGACTCGAAGGGGATCGAGAACGCTCGAACGCGCCCACGGCGCAGCAGCCCGGGGATGAGATCATCCACAAGTGTCGGCTCGAGGCCCATGTCGAAGCGCAGCTCCACGTCATCCGGCAAGGAGGCGGCTCCATCCAGGAAGACCCGCAGGTGGTCGTTGAACTGCAAGACGTTCGGATCCCAGTTGTTGAACCGCGTGATCCCCAGATCGTCGCGGGTTCGGCGGATATAGCCCAGGACTTCATCCGCGTCGAAGCGGTGCATCTCGTCCCCACCGTTGATGCAGAAAGTGCAACGGTTCGGGCAGCCGCAGGTGAGTCGGAAGTGCGCGAAGTCCCGCACCCTGGTATGTCGCGCCAGATCCGGCTGGACCCTGTCCGCACCCTGGATCCGACCGACGTGGACATGGTCTGCGCCGGAAGCAGCGGCCTCCTGGGGGAGCGCCGAGGGGTAGCCGCCGCCGAAACGGATCATCGCGTTCGGTGCGAGGGCGCGCACTCCCTCGATGACCTCGTGCGCCAGATCCCCGTTGAACGGAATCGCGCAGGTGACCCAGACCTCGTCCGGGGCCTCGCCGAGCCTGCCGAACCAGCTCTCGAGGGCTTCCAGCGGCTGCCCGTACCGCCAGGCATCCAGGCGGTGACCAGGTGCCCCGGTCGCCACGGAGCTGGTGGGCGTGAGCTCGCCGCGGTCGAGGAGATCCCGCCAAGGTCGCCGGTGCTTCTCATAGCTCATCATGTCGGCGACCCTGACCTCGTGGCCGAGATCGCCCAACCATGTCGCAATCTGGAAGAGACCGTGAGGGATAGCGTCCGCGTAGTAGTCCACCTGGACCCGGTCCAAAGCGATCACCGGCGGGTTGATCAATGCGATTCGCCGCCTGGGGCCCTCCCTGAGTTCATCAAGATGCACGTCGTGTCCTCACCAGGAGATAGTAGAGGTTCATCTTGTCCAGGGAGCGCGCCGGGAAGGTCACCGAAGTCGGCACCACCAGAGCCTCTCGGTACATCGCCACGAAGCGCTCCATGGGGTAGAGTGAGCCCTGATCCTTCAGGAAACCCCAGAGATCCTTGAAGGTGAGGAGGTTCCTGAGCATATGGAGCTCGATCTCGTCGAGCCGCTTCTTGACGGGCATGTCCGCCTCTAGACGCTGGATCAGCATCATCTCTCTCAAATCCGGACACCGCCCTTCTATTGCCTGCAGGAATGGGTGCCGTCCGGCCATGGAGACTGCGCGCTCCCACGTCACCTGCCCGGGCATGTAGTAGAGCTTCACCCTGGGCTTACAGCCGGT
>CAZNWW010000119.1:5414-8967 GCA_964576155.1 uncultured Myxococcales bacterium
ATGCCGATCAGGCGGAGGATGTCCAGGGATTGAACCGCCAGGTCGCGCTCGAACCCCGGCACCAGGGCCTTGACGAGGTCCTCCTTCCACGAGATCTCACCTCGCCCCAGGCGCAGGTAGATCTTCTGCCGACTCCCCTTCGGCCGCAGGTCAATGCCATAGAGCACCTGGTAGATCGCACCTGCACCCATCGCTCCGAGGATCGCTTCCCGCACGCGGCCTTCCCCGACCGACCCGAATAGCCGTGATGTGGCCAGCGCGTGCTCCAGATCCTTGCGTTGGGAGTCCGGACGGAGGTCCCAATAGACCGCCGAGAAGCGATACCAATGCTCCTCCTGCCCGTCCCACGTGACCGAGTACTCGATGGGACGCGCCACCTCCCCCTGTGACGCCCTCACCAGGTCCAGGATGCGCAAAAGGAAGTCTTCGGGCACGGAGACGCCTTCTGCAACGGCGAGGCGCTCCAGGTGGGCACGCTGGGCGTCGATGTCCACGGTACGTGCGTCACGGTAACATTGGAACATGTCCAGTCGTCGGGACCAGGCGGAGGCATCGCACTCATCGAAGAATCGACAGACGGGACAGAAGACGTAGGGGGTCCGTGCCATGGCGCGCCGGCGCTACCTCCGGAATCCAAGAACCTGGTAGCCCTGGCGTTCCACGGTCTTCACCGCGCGAAGGATCTTGCTGGATGGCTTGTCGATCCTCGCTGCGAGGGCCTCGAGCTTCGGAAACTCACCCTTGTCCAACCAGATCACACCGCAGGTCGTGCAGAGGTCGATCAAGAGATCATCGCCATCTCGATATGGCAGCTCGGCCCACCTGCCTTCGCACTTCGGGCACTCGATTCCGCTCCACGCCGCCTTGTCCTTCACGGCCTTGAGATCCGGGATGTCCCGGTCCAGCTCGAAGTACTCGGCCACCTCACGGGCGTCGAACAGGACCCCGCCACAGTCGGCGCAGAAGTCGAGCTCCACGCCCTCCGCGGTGTCAATGGCTTCGAATCTGTCGCCGCCGCATTTGGGACACTTCATGAAGGTCCTCCTATCAGGAACACCATTTGTCTTTGTCGTTGCAACATGACGGATCCCATGGCCAGAACCCGCAGGACCCACAGCCGCAACTCCACCCGTCCGGGTTCGAATCGCATTTCTCTCCGCAGGTCCCTGAGATCCCGCACCTGCTGTTCGCGTTCACGCAGCAGTCACCCGCGGCCGCGCATGTCGCGTCACAGTAGCAGTAGCCGCCGTCCTTGCCGCATTCCGGCGACTCGCAGGAGTAGCATCCCTGGCCGCATTTGGCGCAGGCGCCGTTGGGATCCGCACAGCAGTCTCCGAAGGTCACACAGCTCGAATCACAGTAGCAGTTATCCGCGGCCTTGTTGCTGCCGCAGTAGCCTGCGCAGCTCCCCCAGTTGCAGCTCGAGCTGCAGGTCTTTCGCTGGCAGCCACTGCACCACTGGGTGGCCCCCGGGGAACAGCTCCCCTGACCGCTGCAGGACCCGTAGGAGCCCCAGTTACAGCTCGAACTGCAGCTCCTGGACTGGGATCCACAGTTACCGCAGGATTGGCTCTGGGTCTGTCCCGGGCTGCATGAACCCTGGCCCTGGCAAGACCCGTAGGATCCCCAGTTACAGCTCGAACTGCACGTCCGGGTCTTGGTGCCGCAGCTGCCACAGGACTGGGACTGGGTCTGCCCCGCGCTGCAGGAACCCTGGCCGCCGCAGTATCCCCAGGAGTTCCACTGACAGCTGGAGCTGCAACTCCGGGATTGGGATCCGCAGTTCCCGCAGCTCTGGTTCTGCTGCTGGCCCTGGACGCAGGGCCCCTGGCCCTGGCAGGAACCCCAGCCGCCCCAGTTGCAGCTCGAGCTGCAGGACCGGGTCTGGTTCCCGCAGTTGCCGCAGGACTGGTTCTCCTGCTGTCCCACGGAGCAGACGCCCTGGTTCGAGCAGCCGCTCCAGCCACCCCAGGAGCAGGAGTTGTTGCAGACCCGACTCTGGGTTCCGCAGTTGCCACAGGCCTGGGTCTGGGTCTCCCCGGGCGAGCACTGGAAGGTCTCGTCGATCCCCCCGTCGCAATCGTCGTCCTGGCCGTTGCATTGCTCCGTGGGCGCTTGCGGGCAGGAGGGGACACACATCTGCTCCTGTGCACAGATGGCGTAGTTGGTGCACATCTTCGGTTCCAGGGCCGTGCAGGGCTGCCAGTTGCCGTTCACGCATGTGGTGGATCCCGCCTCACAGATCGTCGAGCAAGCCTCGGATATCTGGTCCTTCGTGCCGTCGCAGTCGTTGTCCAATCCGTCGCAGACTTCCTCGGACACGAAGGTGACCTGGATGCACTGCAGTTGCCCATCGATGCAGTTGAGCTCACCGGTCTTGCATACCCCCATCAGCTCCGCGATGGAGCAGGGTCCACCGCCGCCGGGGTTCCCCTGGTCGATCTGCGCGTCGCAGTCGTTGTCCACGCCGTCGCAGATTTCCCCATACTGGCCGGGTTGGATGTTCGGGTTGCATATCAGCCCGCCGTCCTCGCAGGACTGAATCCCGTTCTCACACAGCCCCGGCAACCCGGTGGCGCATTGCTGCCCGATTCCAATTGCGCCCTCGTCGGTCTGGCCGTCGCAGTCATCGTCGAAGCCGTTGCACTCCTCTGGTTGTATCTGGAAATTGCAGCCGGTGAGATCCTCTTCGTCGCAGTTCTTCCAGCCGGGCTGGCAGCCGACAACGACGCAGTCGCCCTCCGAGCAGCTCTGGAATGCCACGTTGGGGAGAGCGCAGACGTGTCCACAGAAGCCGCAGTTGTTCGGGTCGTTGTTTGTATCCGTGCAGGTGGGTCCGCCGCAGTCCTGGAGGTTGGACTGGTCCGGCGGGCACACGCACTGACCTCCCAGGCAGAGCTTGGGTGGGATGCACTCGTTGGGGGTCTCGTCGATCTCACCGTCGCAGTTGTTGTCCACGAGGTCGCAGGCCTCGATCTGGGAGGTCTTCTGACATTCGCAGCCGTTCCAGGATGAGGTGTCTACGTCGAAGTACCCCACGACGCACGCCATGATTGTGCAGAGCCCCTCCTCGCAGCCGTAGAGCTGCACGTTGGGGAGCCCGAGCTCATCGCACTCGTTGCCACAGAAGCCACAGTGGTTTGGATCGATGAAGACATCGTTGCACTGCCCTTCGTCGCATTCCTGGAGGTTCGGCATGTTGAGGTCACAGCCGCAGAAGCCGTTCTGACATATCAGGGGCAGCTGGCAATCGTCTAAGGGGGCCTCGTCGATCTGGCCGTCGCAGTCGTTGTCCACGAGATCGCAGGACTCCACCGGTGAGGTCTGCTCGCATTCGCAGCCGTTCCATGACGTCTCGTCCACGTCCACAAAGGGGTTCTCGCAGGCGAGGATTCCACAGAGGGAGTCCTCGCAGGAATACGCTGCCACGTTGGGCCACGCCAGATCCGCGCAGTCGTTGCCGCACCAGGCACAATGCTCCGGGTTCGTGGAGATATCGGCGCAGCCCACGCCCTCTCCGCAATCCACGATGTTTGGGTTTTCCGTGGGGCAT
>CAZNWW010000120.1:0-5735 GCA_964576155.1 uncultured Myxococcales bacterium
GGCTCGCGGTCGCTGCAATACGATCTGGAGACTGTTGGGCGCCGGGCTGCTGTGGTTCGGATGGTTCGGCTTCAACGGGGGCAGCGCCCTGGCCGCTGATACCACGGCGGCGCTGGCCTTTGTCAACACGCTCCTGGCACCGATGGCGACGTTGACGGTGTGGATGATGCTGGACAATCTGCGTGAGCGCAAGGTGACCGCGGTGGGTGCGGCGACGGGGATCGTGGTCGGCCTCGTGGCGATCACCCCTGCGGCGGGTTTCATCGGCCCAATGCAGGCGTTGCTGCTTGGCGCCGTGGCCGCGTTGCCGAGCTACTTTGCGATCCTCTGGCGCTCACGCACCCGGCTGGATGACTCCCTCGATGTGGTCGCCGCCCATGGCCTGGGTGGTATGGTCGGCGCGCTGCTCACGGGTCTCCTGGCCGCCGAGGCGTGGGGTGGCACCTCCGGGCTGCTCGAGGGCAACCCAGGTCAGATGTGGGCCCAGACGGTATCGATTCTCGCCACCGTGGTGTACAGCGGGGCCGTGACCTTTGGCTTGCTCAAGGTTATCTCTCTCGTTACACCCCTGCGCACCGCCGCAAGGGAAGAGGGCCAAGGCCTCGACGGCGTGGCGCATGGCGAGGCGGCATACGCCCGCGGCGAGGAGGTGCTCCTGATTCATGGTTCAACGTCGCGGCAGCGAAAATCGGGGGGTGAGGTATGAAGCTGGTTGTGGCAGTGATTCGACCCGAGCGACTTCGGACGGTACTCAAGGCTCTCTATCGCGCCGATGTGCGGGGCTTGACGATCAGCAATGCCCGCGGCCACGGAGGCGAGACTTCCCGTGTCGAGACCTATCGAGGCACCTCGGTCAAGGTGGAGCTGCAGGATAAGATCAGAATCGAGATCGGCGTATCCGAGGCCTTCGTCGAGCCGACGGTCGAGGCGATCATCGATGCCGCTCACACTGGTGAGGTCGGCGACGGCAAGATCTTCGTGCTGCCGGTCGAGAGGATCTATCGCATCCGTACGGGAGAGAAGGATCGCACGGCGGTCACGCCGGTGGACGAAGCAGAATAGCAGCCTGCTATCTCGAACGCATGTAGGCGAGGAACGCCAGGGCATACAAGATCCCTGCGATGCCGTCCAGGAACGCGAAGCCGGCGACCATGGACAGGTACTCGAGACCACCCCCGATCATGGCACCCAGGAGATTGGAGCCGAAGCTGACGTGGGGCTTCTTCGCGTTGCGGAATGACGCAGAGAAGCACATGCCTGCGAAGAAGATCGGGCTGAAGAGGAGCAGGATGGCGGCCAGGAGGCGGGGCCACCAGGGGATGGTCAGCAGCGCGTCGTTGGGGACCACTGCGTGGATCAGGATGAAGAGGCCGACCAACGGGTAGAGCAATTCGGGCCTCAGGGCCTTCCAACGCATGGCGACCAGGTTGGCCATGAAGACCATGGTAAGGATCCCGCCGAAGGTGATCGCGTTCACCACCCAGGTGGACCCGAACAGGAGCGCCATCTCCGTCACGGACCGGGTCTCCACCAGCATGAACCCCGCCCCGAGGAAGAGGAACTGGAGGTTCAAGCTGCGCTCGCCCTTACGGACCAGGAGCATGGGGACCATGCCCAGGAGGAGGGTCAGGGCGATGAAGAAGAGGTAGGGCCCCGGGATGGTACGCTCCCGGAGGTAGAAGAAGGGCCAGTCGTCCGTTGGGAGGCCCATGTCCTCTGCCTCGGCCAGGGCCTCGGCCTTGTCAGGGATCGCCTCGGGCGGGTGCACCGTGAAGATGATGCAGTGGGTGTACCGGAAATGGTTGATCCCGGGATCCGCGCCGTTCGCCAGGCGCAGGAGATGATAGATCCGCTCAGCCAGCCATTTGTGTGCCCGTGAGAACGACATGACGATGCGTCCGCCGGGGCGGACAAGGCGCCGCACCTCGAAGAAGGACTGGAGTGTGTATACGAAGGTGTCGATGCGCACGGACGACATGGAGGCCAGGAGGGTGTGGCTGTCCAGGCGCCCGAAGACCACGGTGTCGAAGGTGCGATCCGTGCGCTTGAAGTAGGCGCGGGCGTCGTCCACCACCACCTCGATTCGGGGATCATCGTAGGGCTTCTCCGGATGGAGCTCCGTCCCCAGGTCGACGATGACCGGGTCGATGTCCACCGCGACCACTGACTTCGCGCCGCTGCGCAGCGCGCCCATCGCGTCATTGCCGCTCCCGGCGCCGAGGATCAACACGTCCCCGGGATCCCACCCGAGGAAGGGCGCGGTGTACACGTCGCGCCAGGGCTTCAAGGGCCCGGCCGGGTCGATGTCGTCGCCGAGGTCGAGCATCATCTGGTGGAAGTCGTTGTTGACCTTCAGCTCCCAACCCACGACCTCGTCCCGGCGCCCGCCCAGGGCGGCCTCGGTGACGGGAGAGACCGAGATCTTCTGGTAGGGGGACCACTCGTAGGCTGACGACAGGACCCAGCTCGTTCCGATGCTGAGGACCGCGCACGCGATGAAGATCCCCCGCGAGATCCAGGGCCGGCCCAGGACCAGGGGGGCGATGAGGACGAAGCCCAGGGTGAACCAGACCACCGGGCTGGCGCCCATCGCGGACAGGATCGTGAAGACGACGATTCCCGCGAGGCTGCCGCCGATGTCCCAGGAGTAGGCCCGGAGCGGCTCCATGCGGGCGAAGCGTTCTCCGATGGCCGCGCCCAGGGGGACGAAGAGGCCGGCCAGCAGGAGCATCAGCAGGGGAATCAGGACCTCGGAGGGCAGGGAGGGGGCGCCCTCGAACCAGCCGCGGAGGGCGCTCAGGAAGGTAGCCTCGCCGCCCATGGCCGCCTGGACCGGGCCGCCCTTCCAGATGTGCTGGCCTGCGGGATTGGTTGCGTCCATGAGGCCGAAGACGATGGCGCAGACGGAGACCAGGAGGATCAGCGGCGTGAATAGGCGCAGCGGGTCACGGATCCGACCCCCGAGGATCGTCCCGGTGCCCAGGCCGAGGAAGGTGCTCAGGAGCACGAGGTTGGTGAAGTAGCCAGCGACGCGGATGGAGCCCGGCACGTACCGGATCATCGTGAGCTCCCAGAACAACGCCGCTGTGCTCAGGAGGAAGAGCTGGGGTCCAGTCAGGTCCCGCCCTCCGCCGGGTCTCGTCTCCATCTCCAGCGTCCCTCCCAATAGTTCCGATCAGTAAAGGTCCCACAGGTGCTCCAGGTCAAGGTTTTTACTCGTCTCCGATTGGTTGCTGTAGACGTCGGTCAACAAGGATGTCTGTATCTCGGAGCCGTTCCGGCATATCGTCATTACCCACGGCGTTACCTACAGGGAGGACGAAAAATGAAAGGTCAATACGAAGTACTCAGCCGCTACGCCGCGGTGTCCATGGCTGCCATTCTGCTGGTTGCATCCGCCGCGCCGGCATACGGCGAGAAGATCGCACGGAACCAGCTCACGGTAAATCGATCCTGGGGCCCGGAGCAGGCCACTGGAGCGCCGGACACGATGCAGGACGGAGATATCCCCACAGCCTGGGCCACCATGGAACCGGATGCCGGCGTAGAGTGGCTCAAGCTGGAGTTTGAGGACGCGGTGATCGTGGCCGAAGTGAGGATCAGGGAGACCTACAATCCCGGGGCTGTGGTGCGGGTGGAGGCCATCGACAAGGACAACGAGCGCATCGTGCTCTGGGAGGGCAAGGATCTCGCCGGCAAATCGCCCGGCGAGCTTGTCGTGAAGCCCCCAAAGAAGGTCAAGGTCCTGGCAAAGACCATCAAGGTCCACCTCGACACCAGGCAGGTACCCGGCTGGAATGAAATCGATGCGATTGAACTCGTGGGCGCGGACGGCACGAGACAGTGGGCGTCCCAGGCGGTCGCCAGCACCACCTACGCCACATACGCCTCACCCCAGGATCCCCTCCACGACATCGTCGGCAGGAAGGTGACCATCCGCCTGATGGACGAGAAGATACTGGTGGGCAAGCTGGCCAAGACCGGGCCGGAGTTCCTGGTGCTGGAACGTGACGACCCCCGGACCCTGCTGGTGAACCGCAGTAAGATCGTGTGGATCGAACCGGAATGAACCCATCTTCATGACATCCAACATCCTTGGGTGTCGTGGGGTTTTCAACATGCAGGTAGCAATTCCCGTCGATGTCACAGTACCCAGCCTCCCACAATGGCGTGTGGCCTTTGTCACTGCTAATATTACATGCTCCTATTATCGACACCGAGGCCTCGGTCTACAGGGCGGGCGCGCAATTGTTTCATGAGGAGGTGATACATGGGAAGGACGAAGATCGATCCAGTATTCGACTATCGGGCGTTGCGTCTGCTCTTGGGTCTGATCGCATTCAGTCTCCCGATGGTCGTCACCTTTCTGTCGTCGAGGAATCTCTCGTCCATCAGCGCTTCATACCACACCGAAGCTCGCGATGTGTTCGTTGGAATGTTGTTCATTGTCGGAACATTCTTGTTCGCCTACAACGGGCACACCACGAGGCAGGCTGTTGCGAGTAAAGTGACGTCGATCACGGCGTTCCTGGTCGCGGTCTTTCCGACATCCTGTGATAGTTGCACCGGAAATCTGATGTCCAGCGTCCATTATATTTCAGCTGCAACCTTGTTCTTGATCCTGGCCGGTTTCTGCTTCGGTCCGTTTCAGGCAGGCACGCGAGGCAGGGGAGGAAAGAAGGGCATACGCAGCAAGTTCTACTACGTCTGCGGAGGTGTAATGATCGCCTGCCTGGTTATCGCAGGTGGCGCGGAGATCATGTTGTCCGATGAGACGATACGCGACATGTGCATGACGTTCTGGGCTGAGGCTATCGCGCTGGGTGCGTTCGGTGTCGCATGGTTCGTATCGGGCAAGTCTTGCCGTTGCCTCGCCGACCGGGACGAGGCGCTCCGGCTGCTTCGGTGAACCTCACCCGGGGCAACCGCGGTGTAGACCTGGGTTGGCGGAAATGGGCAGCCCGTGTCATAATTCGTTCATCTTCGAGACAACGTCATATCGGAGGATCGCGATGACCGATACCGGTACGACCAGACCCGAGACCCAGGCGGTGGTGGCCAGCCTGCGCTTCCTCGCGGAAGCCGTCGATGCCAAGGATCCATACACCCAGGGCCACTCCGACCGAGTGGGCCGGTACGTGATGAAGATGGCCGGACACCTCCCTGAGGGTGACGACCCGGGATTTAGGGAGCGGCTGCTGGCCGCAGCATTGCTCCACGACATCGGCAAGATCCGAATCCCTGATCGGATCCTGAAGAAACCGGGACGACTCAACGCCATGGAGTTTCTCGAGATCCAGCTCCATCCCCTTCACGGGCTCGCGATCCTGGGACGCGGTGAGTTGTACGACTGGATCGCCCCGGTCGTACGGAGCCACCACGAGAAGCTCAACGGGCGAGGATATCCCGACGGACTCCGGGGAGACCAGATCGGCTTCGAGGCCCGGATGATCTCCGTCGCTGACGTGTTCGACGCCTGCACCTCCAAGCGGGTCTATCACAAGAGAAATGGGCACATGTCGGATCGAGAAGCGATGTCGATCCTCCATGGGGACGTACGCAGAGGCGTCCTGGACGGGCGGGCCGTCGACGCGCTCGAGAAGGCTTATTTGGCAGGGGAGATCCTGATGGTCAAGGCGTCTTTGTACGTGGACGCAACCAACTCCCTGGTGGCCGCAGCAGGAGGCGACCGGCGCACCCCCCTTCTGATAGCGCGCCAGACCCTGGAGAGGGCG
>CAZNWW010000120.1:5745-8854 GCA_964576155.1 uncultured Myxococcales bacterium
CCGGAGGAACGTCGGGCTGGAGTTGCCCATCGAGACCCGGTTCCGCATCACTGTGCGGCTGGCCACCCTGGCCAACCTGCAGGGGGAGTCACAGCGCGCCATCGAATACCTGGACGTGGCCGATAGACTGTACGAGGGCCTCTCCATCTCAGAGGGGCGAACCCGCGCAAAGGAGCCGGCGGGGCGATCCAAGAAGATTCGGAGCTACCTGCATAACGCGACGCTCCAGCGGGTCCTGGCCTTGCGGGACGTGGGCAGGGACGTGGAGGCCCGGGAGATCGCTGTCGAGCTGTCTGCGCGGTCCAACGACGACATCTCGGCGCAGTCTAATCTGATCCTGGCCGAGCTGGCCATGGACCGAGGGAACCTTGAGGACTTGGATCACTACCTCGACGGGGCCCGAGGAGCCGTACGCCGGATGCAGGAACGGTTGCAGCAGGACGGCCTCCGCAGTCCCCTGGGCATCGGCCTGCGATGGTGGAACCCGAACAGTGTGGGCGTGCTGGAGGGACGGATTCGACTGATACAGGTGCGGAAATCCCGGCGGATCGGGCTGGCCCGAACGCAGGGAGACGCCCAGGAGGCCGCAGAGCTGTTCGAGAGCCTTGGCCGCCGCCGGGAGACTGGGCTCGCCCGGACCCAGCTGGCCCGCTTCCTGTCAGACGCCGGGGACTTCGACCGGGCCGTCTTCACGCTGGAGAAGGAGCGCACTTACGCCGAGGAGCAGGGCGATCACCTCTCCTGCTTCCGGCGGACCTGCTGGCTGGCCGAGGCCTGCTATCGGCAGGGCGTGTGCCTCCCAACCAGTGCCGCGGCCCTGAAGACGCAAGCCAGGGCGATGGAATTCCTCCAGAACCTGCTCTACGCCAGGAAGAAACGAAAGACCTACGTAGAGCACGGGGAAGAGGCCCGTATGGTCCTGGCGCTGGCCTATTGGCACCTGGGCCGGGATGTGGGGGGCTTGTCCGAGGCGAGGAAACTACGCTCGTCCGTTGCGAGAAAGAAAAGGGAAAGAGAGGGCCTCCTGGAGGCCGGTCTGGTGGCCCGGTTCCTGCTTCTGGTGATGTCCCGCCGCTGCAACGCCGATGCGCTCCTCGGGCTGGCCCGGGAGGCAAGGGCCGCGCATTTGGCGATTCGCGAGATAGAGTTCCTGGCAGAAGCCCTCGTCGTATCTGATGGCAAGAAGATGGAAGTCACATCGAGGCTTGGTGATCTGCTCAATCGCATGGGCGGCTGCTGGCTGTTCTTCCACCCCAGGTACAGAGACCGCCTGACTGCGCTGTACAAATAGAGCAACCCTGGGAGACGGCATTCATTGCGTACGGCAGCAGACCTCAACGCATCCGAAAAACACTGGAGCAACTGCACCCTCTCCTGGGCCCATCGACAAACCAATGTGGGCTGGAGACTGGGTATGGCAGGCTTGATGTGTCTGCTTCGGGGGCTATCATTCCTATTGGGCGTACCGCTGGAGGAGCCATGAACAACAGGATCGTCGAGGCGGGGATCATCGTCGTCTTCGGGGGGACCGGTGACCTTGCGCGGCGGAAGCTCCTGCCCGCGCTGGGGCGGCTTCAGGCGCAGGGACTATTGGGGGATAGGACGCATTTGCTGGGGGTCGCACGGGACCCGGCGCTGGGGGATGACGGGTATCGGAGCCTGGCCCGGGCGTCCTTCGGTGGAGCAGTGGTTCCTCATGAGCGGCTCCACTACCACTGCATCGGCGACGGAGCCGCAGACGACTTCACGGCCCTCGCCAAGAGGGTGCGAGGGATCGAACGGGACGGAGGGCTGTTCGGAAACCGGATCTTCTACCTGGCGCTTCCCCCGGGTGCCTTCGGCCCCACCGTGGAGAGCTTGGGCGTTGCCGGAATGGCCGGGGAGTCGTCCCGCCTGGTGCTGGAGAAGCCCATCGGGACCGACCTGGCCTCGGCCAGGGACATCAACCGCCAGGTGCGGGAGGTCTTTCCCGAGGAGCAGGTCTACCGGATCGATCACTACCTCGGAAAGGAGCTGGTCCAGAACCTCCTGGTCTTTCGCTTCGCCAACGCGATGTTCGAGTCCTTGTGGAACCGGGAGCGGATCGCCGCGGTGCAGATCACCGTGGCCGAGAGCCTGGGCGTGGGGACACGAGCGCGGTACTATGACCGCTCGGGTGCGGTTCGGGACATGCTCCAGAACCACGTGGCGCAGGTGCTGTCGCTCCTGGCCATGGAGGCCCCTGCCCGCTTCGACGCTGAGTCCGTGCGCCATGAGAAGATCAAGGTCCTGCGATCCATCGCGTCACCGACCCCGGACGACTTCGTCTTCGGCCAGTACACGGCCGGCGCGCTGGCCGGCGCGCTGGATGGAGAGGTGGTCCCGGGGTATCTCGAGGAGGACGGCGTCCCGCCGCATTCCCGTACAGAGACCTTCGTGGCCGGGCGCCTCGCGGTGAACAACTGGCGGTGGCAGGGCGTACCTTTCTACATCCGCACGGGGAAGCGACTTGCTGAGCAGCGGACCGAAGTGGTCCTGCTCTTCCGGGAGTCCCCGGTCGCTCTCTTCGAGTCCATGGGATGCGAGGATCCTTCCCAGGGCGACCTCCTTCGGATCACCCTTCAGCCAGATGAGGGCTTCAGCCTCGAGGTGAACGTGAAGGAGCCGGGGGAGCCCTTCAACCTGCGTCGGATTCCCCTGGATTTCCGGTATCGAGCTCTCTTTGATGCCCTGCCTGATGCCTATGACACCCTGCTGCTGGATGTCCTGGAGGGAGATCAGACCCTCTTCGTCCACGGGGACTGGGTGGAGGCCTCCTGGGCCCTCTTTGACCCCCTCCTCAAAGGGAAGGTGCCGATCCATCCCTACGCGGCCGGCACCTGGGGTCCTGCCGATGCGAGCCACCTGGCGATCTCGAGCAGCCCACCGCGGCGGTGCGGGAAATGACGGCGGAGAGGATGGAGACCGACCACCGGACGCTGCCGAGCACGGCGGAGGCCTGCGAGGCTGCAGCGGCGGAGGTGATCTTCCGGCTCCGCCGGGCCCTCGGCGCTCGGGCCCGGGCCAGGGTCGCCCTGGCTGGCGGCGGGACAGCTCCTCTTGGCGGTGCTGCTGGCCTGGCTGGTGGCTT
>CAZNWW010000121.1:0-8841 GCA_964576155.1 uncultured Myxococcales bacterium
GGTCTCGATGGTGAGGCCTTCGATCTCGATGGGGGTTGTCGAATCGTTGCTCGTGATGTCCTCGACGACTGCCTCCGGGGCCGCTGTGTCGGATGGGAGCTGATCGGTCCCGCCGCCGCAGGAGGTAATGAGCAGCAGGAGGATGGGCGCAATCGGTCGCAAAGGGTGGGGTCTTAGAAGTTGACGCAGGAGGACAGGCAGGTGCTCTGGCCGGCCATGGGGATCGGGCAGCATAATAGATCGTCGCTGCAGTCCCCGTCGTCCGCGCAACCGCAGACCTTGGCGAGCTCGTAGCCCATGGCGCCGACGCTCTCGCAGTCCGCGCCGGGGCAGTCCTCGTTGCTGTCGCATTCGGAGAGGCAGAGCTGGATCCAGCCCATGAGATCCACGCAGGTCTGGTCGCCGCTGCAGTCCCCGTTGGTCTCACAGGTTGGCAGATCGTCGGGTCCGCCGCCGCAATCCTCGGGGCAGTTGTACTGGTTCTCGCCCTGGCTGCACTGGCCGTCGCCGCAGTCACCGCCGCCGCCGCAGTCCTCGGGGCAGTTGTACTGGTTCTCACCCTGGCCGCACTGGCCGTCGCCGCAGTCGCCCTCGCCGGTGCAGTCCTCGGGGCAATAGTACTGCTCGCCCATGTCGCAGATGCCGTCGCCGCAGTCCCAGGTCCCGCCGCCGCAGTCCTCGGGGCAGTTGTTCTCGTTCTCGCCGGGGCCGCATTGCCCATCGCCGCACTCGCCAGGGCCGCCGCAGTCTTCCGGGCAGTTCTGTCCATTCTCGGGGGGCTCGCATTCGTCGTCACCGCAGTCTTCGGGCTGGCCGCCGCAGTCTTCGGGGCAGTTCATGGGGTTCTCGCCGGGGCCGCAGTCACCGTCGCCGCAGCCGCCGGGGCCTGTACCACAGTCCTCGGGGCAGGTGAGGGGAGTCTCGCCGCCTTTGCATTCGCCGTCGCCGCAGTTTTTCGGTTTTTCCTTGCAGTCCTGCGGGCAGGTGTCCTTGTCCTCTTCGCCGTTGCAGCTGCCGTCGCCGCAGAAGGCCGGGCAGTCGCCGCAGTCCAGGGAGCAGTTGAGGCAGTCCTCGCCCCCGTCGCAGGTGTCGTCGCCGCAGAGGGCCGGGCAGGTGCCGCAGTCCATGGGACAGGTCTGGCAGTTCTCCCCGTCCTTGCAGGTGTCGTCGCCGCAGCCCGGGGCGCACTCGCCGCAGTCCTCGGGGCAGGCGCCGCAGTTCTCGTCCTTGCCGCAGTCCTGGACACCGCAGAAGGGCGACACCGCGCAGTCCTCGGGGCAGGTCTCGAACTCCTCCTCGGCGCAGAGGCCGTCGCCGCAGCCCTCGACGGGCACCGCGTCCTCGCCGGCCGCGTCGTCGTCAGGGGTGGTGTCCTCTCCGTCTTCACCGGTGAAGTCACCTTCCTGGCCGAGGGCGATGACGTTGCCGTCCTCGGAGCAGCCCGTCGAGAGTCCTAGACACAGCGAGAGAACCAGGAATATCGGGACCATGACGCGTCGCATCGAGACCTCCTTCATTGATCGTCAGCGACTGACAACCCGACCAGGATAGCGATGTCGTCCCTCCAGGGCAAACGGTGGTTCTCACATTAATGTACTTGCGCGCTGACCCATGGAACGGTGCCCACGCCCAGGCCCCTCGTTCCTTGCCCCCTCTCCCGATTCTCTCTATAACTGTATACGTTGCGTTCAACGCGCCCGAGGTACGCCCATGCCCGCTCGCCGTCTGCTTCTGATCACGGTCTTTCTGCTGCTCGCAGCCTCGTCCCCCGCCGGCGCGGTGGAGCTGACGACCTGCGAGGGGCCGCTGGCGCCGAGCCTGTCCGGGAGCTGTGGGGGCGTTGACAACGCCGGATGCTGTGACACCCAGGGGCGGGTCCTCTGGTGCCAGGGCGGCGACCTCTACTGCATCGACTGCGCGTGGACCTTCCCGTCCTGTGGCTGGAACGCAAACGGCTACTACGACTGCGGCCAGGGCGCCGGGACATCGGATCCCAGCGGCGATCACCCGCCGACCTGTGTCGGCGGCTGCCCCCCCTCCTGTGCGGGCAAGGACAGCTGCAGCCCGGAATGTGCCGGGGACTGTGGCTCCTGCTCCGGGGGCGCCCATTGCCTCGACAGCGGGATCTGCTACGTCCCGGACTGCGGGAACAAGGAATGCGGCCTCGATCCCCTGGGCTTCTCCTGCGGGCTCTGCCCCTCTGGGACCGAATGCGTCGAGGGCCTCTACCAATGCCTGCCGCTGCCCGCCGCTTGCACCCCCCAGGTTGGCCCCGGCTGTGACGGGTGCGGCTGCGAGACCTGCGTCTGCGAACTCCATCCGTTCTGTTGCGACGTCAAGTGGGACATCTTCTGCGTCGCAGCCTGCGAGCTGGAGTGCAACTACAACTGCTCACCCTGCCCGGCCGAGCCGGACTGCGGTGCGGTTGAGTGCGGCGAGTTCTGCGGCATTGATTGCGGGATCTGCCCTGACGGGCAGAGTTGCTTCCAGGGCAAGTGTTGCCTGTCATCCTGCGACGGCAAGGAATGCGGGAGTGATGGCTGCGGTGGTGACTGCGGCGCGTGCTCCGGCACCGATGTCTGCGAGGACGGCGCATGCGTGACCTGCCAGCCTCTCTGCGAGGGCAAGAACTGCGGTGCGGACGGCTGCGGCGGGACCTGTGGGAATTGCCTCGGTGGGACGATCTGCGCCGCAGGACAATGCGTCACTCCGGATTCCTGCGTGGGCAGCTGTGGAGGACAGGCGGACGGAGGTTGCTACTGCGACACCGCCTGTGCGGACTACGGAGATTGCTGCGAGGATGTCTGCGAGGCCTGCCCCGAGATCTGCGGGGATCCGCCCGACCCCTGCAACGGGATCACCGGGGAGGGGTGCTGCGCCGGAGACGAGGTGCTTTATTGCGAGAACGACGTGATCAAGTCCATGAACTGCGTCGATGAGCCGTCCTGCGGCTGGGATGTAGAGAACGACTACTACATCTGCGGCATGGAGGCCGCGCCGGATCCCGAGGGTGTCTATCCCATGGACTGCGCGGAGCTCTGCACGCCTGATTGCGGCGACAAGATCTGCGGGGGTGACGGCTGCGGCGGAGACTGTGGCGCCTGCCCCGATGGCGATGCCTGTACTCCCGAGGGCGAGTGCTGCACCCCGTCCTGCGATGAAAAAATCTGCGGAAACAACGGCTGCGGCGGAGACTGCGGCGAATGCCCGCCCGAGGAGTCCTGCAAGGACGGGGCCTGCGTCGCCGGCGACTGCCAGGGGATCCCATGGGAAGGCTGCTGCGCGGCCGGCGCGCTCTTGTACTGCGACAAGGGGAACCTGGTCCAGATGAGCTGCGCCGGAGACCCCGACTGTGGCTGGAACTCCGAGCCCGGATACTATGACTGCGGCACCGAGGGCGACGCAGACCCCGACGGGGTCCTCCCCCTGGACTGCATGGCCTATTGTGAGCCCGACTGCGCGGACAAGGAATGCGGGGGCGACGGCTGCGACGGCTCCTGCGGCGAATGCGCAGAGGGCGATGCCTGCATCAACGCCGCCTGCGTCACGGATCCCTGTGAGGGGATCGATTTCTTCGGCTGCTGTGACAGCCAGATCCTGCGTTGGTGCCAGGACGGCGTGGCCTTTGACAAGGACTGCACCAAGATGACCGGCGATTGCGGTTGGTCAGAAAAGGGGGGCGAGTACAACTGCGGCACGGACGGCGACGAGGATCCCAGCGGCGCACACTTGAAGCCCTGCCCGGGCGCTTGCACCCCCGACTGCGATGGACCCGATGGACCGATCCAATGCGGCGACGACGGCTGCGACGGGACCTGCGGGACCTGCGGAGACGGCGAAGTCTGTCAGGACGGAGCCTGTGAAGAGGAGGCCCCGGTCGCAGAGCCCGGCCAGGACACCATCGCGCCCGACACCGCCCCGGACACCGGCGGCGAGATCCCCCCCCCTGCGAAGAACAACTCCGGCGGCTGCACGGCCACCACGACACCGACAGGAACCACAGGTATAATGATTATTATCTTGGCCTTCGGCCTGATACTGCTAAGACATCGAACTCGGCGAAGTGAACCCTCCCCCCTTGTTGGGGGAGGTGCCCGAAGGGCGGTGGGGGGCTTAGCTCGGCAGAGAGTTCTCCTGACCCTAACCCTCCTCCTCACCGCCTGCTCCAACAACGGCGGCCCGAACCCGTCCCTCGACCTCGTCGACCCCGTGGACACGGTCCCTGAGGACACCATCGTCCCCGTGGACACGGTCCCGACGGATGTACCTTCGGACCTCTTTCAGGACTTCGGCCCTGAAGAGCCTCCCACAGATACTGCGCCACCCCCGGACATCCCCACGCCGGATATCGTGCCCGACGTCCCGCCGGATCCACCCTTTGACTGCGACTCCATCACCGACGGGCCCTTCGAACTCACGAAGATCGAAGGCGCGGTCGCCTCCGAGGATCTGGCTTTCGATGGGGTGGGGCACCTCGTTGGCAGCAACAACCAGGCGATCTACAAGTCCACCGCGGACGGTGACGTGAGCATCCTGTCCCCCGACGTCGAGTTCCGCTCCGGGATGCGCTATCTGCCAAACGGACTCCTGGCGGTCAACGACAACTACAAGGGCCGGGTCCTCCTGATCGAACCCGATGGTTCCGTCTCGGTGCTCCTCACGGGACTGTCCTATCCCAACGGCATGACCGTGGACAAGCAGGGCTACATTTATGTCACTGAGCACGACGCGGGGCGGGTTCTCAGGATCCACTCCTACACCGGGGAGTACACAGTCCTCACCGAAGAGATCAACAACCCCAACGGGATCACCTTCAACAACGCGTACGACACCCTCTACATCGGCTCCTTCGGTGCGTCAGCGATCTATTCGATGTCCATCTCCCCCGAGGGGGTGCCCGGGCGCCTCGAGGTCTGGGCAGACTTCTCGGACACCCCGGGCCTCCTCGACGGCATGGGCGTGGACATCTGCGGCAACGTCTACGTCTGTGAGTACGGCAACACCGACATCTGGCGGGTGAGCCCCGACGGCCAGACCAAGAAGAAGATCATCATCGGCGGGCCCCTGGGCACCTACCTGCCCAACTTCCAATGGGGCCGTGGGCCCGGCTGGGATCCCCTTTCGCTCTACATCCCCGACGGTTGGAAGATCGGCGTCTGGCGGGCCGACATAGGCGTCCCGTCCAAGCCACTGGCCTTCCCGCCGGGGGAGTGAGCGTGGGTCGAACCCCCATCGTCCTTGCGGCCCTCATCCTCGTCGCCGGTTGCGATCCCGACCGGAGCCGGGTTGCAGGGGACATCTACATCCCATTGGACCTTGGCGCGATTGACTTTATCTCGCCCGTGGACGGGGACTGCGAGATCGTCGATGGGGAGGCGCCCGTTTACACCACAGGTTTGGGCTGTGCAGCGGACTTCGACTACCTGGCGTCACGACCCCTGGACGCGTCGATCCCCGGTGCGCGGTCCTCCAAGACGGTGATCGATCAGGCCGACGGCGACGCTGCCTATTTCCTCCACGCTGAGACCTACCCGATCCATTTTGATTTCTGTGAAACACACCTCTCTGGCGGGGGCCTGCCGTCTGTCGGGACGTACGGGAACTTTAAAAATATCGAGTACTACCACCCGGACCGCCGCTTCTTGCTCGGCTCCCTGACCCGGTACGATGAACCCGGGGTCTGGGTCTACGAGCTGGCGCCCTATGACACCTCCAACGCAGAGATGATCGTAACCGCGTACGACCGGCTGCGGGAGGAGAGCTTCCTGGGTGACGCGCTCTACTTCCACCCCACGTCGGAGATGCACGAGCGCCTGGTCCCGGAGTTACCTGACCACGTTCGTGTCGTGACGAACTCGCTGCTCTTCTCGGGAGTTTCGTTTCTACCTCTGAACCTCGGGGTCACCGTGGGCCGCCTGCGCTTCTTCGAGGTCGACGCGCTGGAGGCCGGCGATGCCTTCGTCACCCCCCGGGACATAGCGGTCCTGGACCGGGTGCCCAACGACATCTCCGTGGTGGCTGGCATCATCACCGACGAATTGCAGACCCCCCTGTCCCACATCAACGTTCTCTCCCAGAATCGGGGTACCCCGAACATGTCCCTGGTGGGTTCAACCCACGATGAAACGCTCCGCGCGCTGGAGGGCCGGTGGGTGATGCTTACGGTCGAGCCTTTCGCGTACCATATCGAAGAGGTGGATCAGGCGGTGGCCGATACCTGGTGGCTGGACCACATGCCTCCGCCTATTCCCATCCCGAACCTGGACCTCTCGGTCCGTGACCTGCGAGACGTGTCCGACCTGACCCCGGACGACATCCCTGCATTCGGTGGCAAGGCATCCAACTACGGGGTGTTGTCGACCATCGGAGAGTGGGTGCCGGTACCCTCGGCCTTCGCGATCCCTGTGTACTGGTCCCGGGAGTTCGAGCGAATCAACGGATTCGATGTCCGCATCGAGGCGATGTTGGCTGATCCGGCCTTCGTAGACGATATTGTATACCGGGAGGCGGCCTTGTCGGACCTTCGCCGAGACATCCTCCAGGGCAAGGTGCCCGTGGAGTTGATGCACCGGCTCAGAAACCGGCTGAAGAAGGGGTTCCCTGGTCAGCGCATGCGCTTCCGCTCGTCCACCAATGCGGAGGACCTTGCCGGGTTCACAGGGGCAGGTCTCTACACGAGCCATACTGGGGCTCTTGATGACCCAGAGCGGCCCGTGGAGGACGCGCTACGGATGGTCTGGTCGAGCCTGTGGAACTTTCGTGCCTTCGAAGAGCGCACCTGGCGGGGGATTCCCCACAGGGGGGTAGCCATGGCCACCCTGGTGCACCGGTCGTTCCCCGATGAGGACGCGAATGGCGTCGCGCTCACTGCGAACATCTTTGACACCACAGGTGAAGAGCCTGCCTACTACATCAACGTCCAGGCTGGGGGCGTCTCCGTGGTGCGTCCGCCTCCCGGAGTCACCGCGGACCAGTTCCAGTATTTCTTCACGTATGCAAACCAGCCTGAGGTGTTCCTCGGACACTCGAACCTGATCCCTCCCGGAGAGAAGGTCCTGACACGGCTGCAGAGCTATAACCTGGGAACGGCTCTCTACGCCATTCATGAGGAATTCAAGGGATGGTATCTGGAGCCGGGGAAGTTCTATGCGATGGATGTAGAGTTCAAGTTCGACACCGGCCCCGACGACGAGGAGCCGCGGCTCTGGATCAAGCAGGCCCGGCCCCACCCCGGGTGGGCCGTGGGCCTCGGTGAGTGAACTGTTTTATGGGAGGGGGCTTCAGCCCCGAAGAGTCGGCCCTGAAGGGCCTCCCACAGGGGACCGATGGAGGCGATATGAAGTTTCGATGGATGTTTGTGATCTTGGTGACTTTCACCTGGGTCGGCTGCGATGGCGGGGGTGGCAAGGGCGGCGGTGAGGATACGGCGCCACCCAAGGACACCATGGTGGGCGAGGACACGAAGACCCCCGCCGACACCGTCCCAGTGGATACGGTCCCGACGGACACGCCCGTCCATGAAGACGTCCTCGTCCATGAAGACACACTGCCTGAAGACTCCGGAGCGGCCGTGGATGTCTGGTGGCCCGACGGCGTCACCGAAGGGCCCATGGCGCTTTGCTCTCCGGGGGTATTCCTTGGGGGCCTCCGGCTCGATCGGGATGAGTATACCGGCGAGTTCTTCTTGAAGGGGCCTGTCCTTGACCAGCCATACATGGCGGACAAGATCAAGGAATCTGTTGGCACGGAAGAGGGATGCACGCTCTGGAAGGGCCTGAACCAGAACTTCTGCGAGGAGTACTGTCTCACCGGGGAGGAGTGTTGGGAGGATGGTCTTTGCCATCCGGCGCCGAAAAAGATCAGTATCGGCACCGTTACCCTGGACGGTCTGAAGGAACCGTTCTCAGTGTCGCCGAATGAAGACAATAAATATCCGGCCTATTTCGGGAAGGGTTTGCCCTACCTCGTCGGTGCGCCGATCGAGATGGGTGCTTCCGGCGGTGTGTTCGAAGCCTTTTCTCTGAGCGGGGCCGGGATCGAGCCAATGGAGATCGGTGACACGGAGTGGGTCGTCGAGCCTGACAAGCCGTTCACAGTGACCTGGGAGCCCTCGGAAGGGCCAGGAATGATCTATCTGGAGTTGAACGTTGATCAGCATGGCACCACACCGGTCACCCTCGAATGTGTCCTGGAGGACACTGGGACCTACACGATCTCAGCGGGGTTCATTACCGAATTCATCGAATCCGGTGCAGGTGGCGCTGCCCGGGGGGAGATCTGGCGGAAAACCGTCGATTCCATTGACATCGGACCTGGGTGCATCCAGTTCGAGATCTCATCGTTGATGACGGTCCATCCGAAGTGCAAGAACTGCCCCTGCACCACTCCGCCGTTCTGTCCGGAATGATCCCGGCTGGCCCCTTTTATGACAGAGGCACGTATCAAGACTAGTATTCCCTTTAGGAAGCGCGCCTCACGCGCGACGTAGGAGGCTTCCATGCGCCGCTGGGTCATCATCGCCCTGCTCCTCACCGCCTGCCGCCCGGAAGGGGACGGCGGCGAGGGGATCCGTGCGGGGCTGGACCGGGCCTTCCCGCTGGAGCACGCCGTTCGGATTCGGCTCCAGGTGGACGGCGGCTGGGACGCGATGGAGGAGGCCTATGTCTTCGACGGCGTGACCGAGTATCTGTCCGCGTCCCTGGCCTGGGATGGGGAGAGCTTCGATCCGGTGGGGCTTCGGATCCGAGGCCCGGTGGAGGACGGCCATGGCCGTCCGTCGCCCAAGCAAGATCTGAGGATCAATTTCGACAAGTTTGGGGGTTCACGATTCCATTCCGTGGA
>CAZNWW010000122.1:0-8829 GCA_964576155.1 uncultured Myxococcales bacterium
AACCCTCCCCCCTTGTTGGGGGAGGTGCCCGAAGGGCGGTGGGGGGATGACCCCGTGCAGAGACACCACACTCCGAGTTGTCACCTAGTTTTCGCGGAGATACTCGTCGTCGTACATCTCTTCGAGGCGGTACTTGTGGGTCTTCTCTTCGTTGATGATGTTGCGGAGGAGGGCCTCGATCTCGGTGCCCTTGTGCTCCTCGGCCCATTGGCTGTAGACCTTGATCGTAGCCATCTCGGCCTTGATAGCGACTATCAGCACGTCGCTGGGCTCGGACTTCTCGGTGATCACGATGTCATCCCGCAGGGTCTCACCGATCTTGAGGTCGACGTCGGGCGCGGAGACGGCCTTGCCGAAGCCGAAGCTCTTGCCGTCCAGGGCAGCCTGGAACAGGTCGATGTGATCCTGTTCCTCTGCAGCCAGTTCCAAGAGCATGGCCTTCGTGCCGCGATGCTGCACCTTCCGGGCGTGGTCCGAGTAGTATTTGTTGGCCTTGATCTCCATCTGGAGACCCGTCTCGAAGATTGTCTTGGGATCCGTCACGATGTCCTCCTTACCGATTTGATTATTTAACTAGCCGACCAGATCGACCGCCACCATGCCGATGAGCCGGGCGAACTTCATCAGCTCGTCCACCTTGATCCGCTCGTTGGGCACGTGGAATTGTTCGTCGTCACCGGGCCCGAAGCCTACCGCTGTAACCCCGGCCAGATTGAACCCCTTGGCGAAGGTGCCTCCGCCGATCCCGAAGGGCTCCGGCTTGAAGCCGAGGACCCCGGGGCCGTTGGCCTGGATTGCACGGACCAGATCATTGTCCGGGTCCACCTCGTGGGGACCGATGGACGAGTCGATGGCGACGTCGACCCTTGCCGGGGACTCGTCGCCTACGTAGCGGGCGATGGCCTCCTGGCAGGCGGCGTCCACGAGGTCCAGGATTCCCTCGGGGGTCTGGCCCGGCACGAAGCGTACGTCCACCTCCGCGGTGGCTACCGACGGTACGATGTTCGCCGCGGTGCCCGAGCCCAGGACGCCGAGGTTCTTGGTCGGCGAGCCGAGGACGGCGTGCACCTCGTGGGGCAGATCCAGATCCTCCATCGCTGCAAGGCACCGGGCCATCATGTGGGCCGCGTTGATGCCGCGCTCCGGGGTGGAGCCGTGGGCCTGCTTGCCGTGGGTGGTGATGGATAGAACCATGCGGCCCTTCTCCGCCACGTCGATGTACCTCATGTTCTCGCCGATGTCGGGGATGATCGAGAAGTCGGGCTTCACGTGCCCACCCCCGAGCATGAACTCGATGCCGGGATCCGGTTCGTCGGTCTCGTGGAACTCCTCACCGGCCAGGGCGAGGAGGGTCAGGGAACCCTTGAGCGGAGCGCCGATCTCCTTGAGCACCTTCATGCCGATCATGGTGGCGGCCAGAGGCCCGAGGTTGTCCAGGACACCCCGGCCATAGAGCTCGCCGTCCTTCTCGACCACCACAAAAGGATCCGTGTCCCAGCCGTCCCCCGGGGGGACCGTATCAAGGTGGAGCCCCAGGGCCAGCTCGGGCCGGCCTTCACCGATCCGCGCCACCAGGTTGCCACGTAAACGCGCGGCCTCCTTGATCTCCGTGGAGATGCCCCAGGCCTCGAGGTACCGGGCGGCCACCTCCGCGGCCTTGGTCTCCTGGCCGGTGACCTCGAGGTAGTCGTAGTCGCCGGCCCTCGCCTTCCCCGGGTTCACCGTCCGCCTGGCCACCAGCTCGGTGGTGATGCGGATCATCTCTTCTTGCAGCTCGGCTTCGTGCTCCTCGAAGTATGCGCTGATGCTGTCCTTGACGCTCACGAGTCCCTCCTGACCGTTCAGGGTCTGTATGTTGCCAATGAATCCCCGCGGAGTGAAGTACCAAAATCATCACAGGTCAAATTGTAATCGCACGGAGCAGATCCCAGACGTGAGCGTGTCGGAGACCCTTCGTAGCTCGCAGAGCGAAGTAGGGCGAACGTCTCCCTCCTATGGATTGCCCACCGCGTACAGGTACCCTGCGTCGTCCCCAAAGTACACCACGCCGTCGTCGATAGCGGCCGTGCCCCGCACGTTCTGAGACACCGTCGTGAAGCTCCAGCGCAGGCCCCCTGAGGAGTTCAGGCTGTAGAAGACGCCCTGGTTCGAGCCGACATAGACGTCGCCGTCGGTGTCCATGACCGGCGTGGAGTTGTAGGAGCCGTCCTTGGTGTAGTGGACGGAATTCCAGTCCATTTGACCGTCGTGGTGGTAGGACCAGACGCCGCTGTTTCCGTTGGGGTTGGCTAGAATGTGGTCCACGGGATTGCAGCATTGGAAGCCTGTGTTGAAGATAGACACGTGGGAGTCCATGTCCCCGGAGACAGGATTGGCCCAGACGAGGCTGCCGGCGTTGCTCAGAGAGACTATCTGGGAGCTGAAGGCCTGATAGATCCGGCCGTCCTCGCCCACCGCAACGGAGGAGTCAGTGTCCGCGCCGGCGTGGGTGTAGCTCCAGTACAGCGTCCCGTCGGAGTTCAGGGAGTAGACCGTGTGGGAGGCCGCCGCGAAGATGACGCGGTCCGAGAGCCCGAGCGCTATGTGCGACGGGGTTCCCTGGCTGTTGGACACCGGGAAGGTCCACTCCTTGGTGAGCAGCGGGCTCAGGCACCAGACACTCTGCTGCGTCACAATAAAGATTCGCCCCTGCCCGTCGATGACCGGGTTGGAGAGGACCTGCGCATCCAGGGCCTTGGACGCGATGACTTCGCCGTCCACAGACACCAGGTGGAGCGCCTCGCCGCCGGTGACCAGGAGCGCCCCGTCCTTGCGGATTGCCACCCCGGCCTGCGCGCCCGAGGTGCCGACCTCGAGGGACCAGAGTTCATCGCCGTCCGCGGGTGCGAAGGCTCGGAGGACTCCGCCGCTGACGACGTAGACCGTGTGGTCCGGGGCGACCACCGGTGAGCCCACGATCGCTGCCCCGGTGTCGACGCTCCACAGCGAGTTCGCAGACGCAGGGCCTTGGACCTGCATGCTGTGGCCCGTGCGGCGGATGTTGTATTTGAAGATCGGCCAGCCGGAGGTGGCCAGCCCGCAGACCTCGTCTTCGCCGCCGACGCAGTTGTTGTCAACGCCGTCGCAGGTCTCCATGACCCCCGGGTGGATCGCCGGGTTCTTCGGCGCGCAGTCGTCATCGTCCGGAGTGCCGTCGTTGTCGTCGTCACCGTCCACGCAGTCCTTGAGGCCGTCGCTGTCGTAGTCCGGGTAGCCCTCGTCGAAGGTCCCGTTGCAGTTGTTGTCCGCGCCGTCACAGAGCTCCGGCGCGCCGGGGTGGGACGTCTCGTCGTCATCGTCGCAGTCCCCCGACGTGGCAACATACCCCGGCGGCGGCTCGCAGGCCTCGACGGTGGATGCCACGTCCCCCCACTCGTCCTGGTCCCCGTCCTCGTAGAAGGTGGACTTCACGAACTCGTCCACCAGGTTGTTGCAGTTGTTGTCCGCGCCGTCGCAGAGCTCCAGGTTGTTCGGGAAGATCGTGGGGTCGTCGTCGTCGCAGTCTCCCGCGCCCAGGTGGCAGACGAGGGGCACGCCGACCACGACCATCTCCGCGTCGCAGTAATCGTCTCCGTCGTCGTCGCAGCCCGGGTCGGTCTCCTCGTCGCAGTCGTTGTCCTTGTTGTCGCACCACTCGGGCATCCCGGGATGGACGTCCCCGTCGCCGTCGTGGCAGTCGCCGCCCTTGGTCGCTGCGTACTGGGGGGTCGGCGCGCAGAGGCAGAGGACGAAGGGGTCCTTTCCCCAGCCATCCCCGTCCATGTCGAGCCAGTACTCGACGCAGCCGGTGGCGTCCTCCTCGTCGATGTCACCGTCGCAGTCATCGTCCACGCCGTTGCAGGCTTCGGTAGCGTTCTGGGAGATGTCCGGGTTCAATGGGGCGCAATCCGATGTGTTCGGGATACCATCCCCGTCCGCGTCCGGGTCGCAGGGATCCCCGAGGCCGTCGCCGTCGAGATCCTCCTGGCCGGTGTTGGGATCCAACGGGCAGTTGTCCCCGAGGTCATCGATGCCGTCGCCGTCATCGTCATCGTCCACACAATCAGCGAGCCCGTCGTCGTCGGTGTCCGGGAAGGTCTCGTCTGCGAGGGCGTTGCAGTTGTCGTCCTCGCCGTCGCATTTCTCCGTCGCGCCGTGATGAATCAGCGGATCCTCTGGCGCGCAGTCGGTGAGGTCGGGGTCCCCATCCCCGTCGGTGTCGTCCTCGCACACGTCTCCGACGCCGTCGCCGTCCTGGTCCTCCTGCCCGGGGTTGTAGACCTGGGGACAGTTGTCCGCGCCGTCCACCACGCCGTCGCCGTCGTCGTCGTCGTCCACGCAGTCCGCCTGTCCGTCGTCGTCGCCGTCCACGTAGCCCTCGTCCACCGCGTCGTCGCAGTCGTCGTCCACGCCATTGCATTGCTCGTAGGCCTGGTTGTTCACCGCCGGATCCGTGGGCGCACAGTCGGTCTCGTCCGGGTCCGCGTCGTTGTCGTCGTCCGGGTCGCATGCGTCCCCGAGGGGATCCGAATCGGAGTTGATCTGGAGGACGTTCTCCACCAGGGGGCAGTTGTCCGCCGCATCCGGGACGCCGTCGTTGTCGTCGTCCGAGTCCACGCAGTCCGAGAGCCCGTCGCCGTCGTTGTCGCCGAAGTCCTCGTCCACTTCGTCGTCGCAGTCGTCGTCCTGGCCGTTGCAGGACTCGGGGTTGCCGGGGAAGACGCCTCCATCGAAGGGTTCGCAGTCGTCGCCGTCGATGACGCCATCGTTGTCGTCGTCCGGGTCGCACGCGTCGCCTGGGCCGTCTCCGTCAGCGTCGGCTTGGTCAGGGTTGATCACGAAGGGGCAGTTGTCGTCCGCGTCGGGGACGCCGTCGTTGTCGTCGTCGTCGTCCACGCAGTCTGCGACGTCGTCGAGGTCGAAGTCCGGCCAGCCTTCGTCCACCAGGTCGTTGCAGTTATCGTCAATGCCGTTGCAGGCCTCGACCGCGTTCGGGAAGACCGTCGGGTTTTCCGGTTCGCAGTCTTCGTCATCGGGGACGCCGTCGTCGTCGTCGTCGTCATCCATGCAGTCTGCGACGCCGTCGTCGTCGAAGTCCGGCCAGCCCTCGTCGGTGAACTGGTTGCAGTTGTTGTCCATGCCGTCGCATTTCTCGTCCGCCCCATGGAAGATACCGGGATCCAGGGGCGCACAGTCGGTGATGTTCGGATCTCCGTCAGCGTCCGCGTCGTCCTCGCACGCGTCGCCGATGCCGTCCCCGTCGGTGTCGGACTGGTCCGTGTTGGCAGTCACCGGACAGTTGTCCACGTCGTCGGGGATCCCGTCGTCGTCGTCGTCCGCATCGAGGCAGTCGGGGAGGCCGTCTCCGTCCAGATCACCGAAGCCCTCGTCCACCTGGTTGTTGCAGTTGTTGTCCACGAGATCGCAGAGCTCCACGGCCCAGTGGTTGATCGTGGGATCCTCCGGCGCGCAGTCCAGCGCGTCCGGATCCCCATCGTTGTCGTCGTCCGGGTCGCATGCGTCCCCGAGGCCGTCCAGGTCCAGATCTGCCTGGTCCAGATTGTGGACCAGGGGGCAGTTGTCGTCCTCGTCCAGGATCCCGTCGCCGTCGTCGTCGGGATCCACGCAATCAGCGAGGCCGTCCAGGTCCGTGTCAGCAAATTTCTCATCGACGTCCCCGTCGCAGTCGTCGTCCAGGCCGTTGCAGAGCTCCATCGCGCCCGGGAAGATCAGCTTGTTCTTGGGGCCGCAGTCGTCCCCGTCCGCGACGCCGTCGTTGTCGTCGTCGGGATCGCACAGGTCGCCGAGACCGTCCAGGTCCGTATCGAGCTGCTCTTGGTTGGGCGTGAGGGGGCAGTTGTCCGGCCCGTTGGGCACCCCGTCCCCGTCGATGTCCTCGTCCATGCAATCCGCGACGTCGTTCTGGTCCATGTCGGGGAAGTCTTCGTCGATGTCGCCATCGCAGTCATCGTCGAGCCCGTTGCAGGTCTCGCCCGTAGGCTCTGCCGCGTCGCAGCTCGTCTCCCCGTCCACGCAGTCGCTGAGGCCCTGGCAGGTTCCGAACTCGTTGCTCGCCTCGCAGGGGAGCCCTGCCAGCTCCTCGTCCACGTCGCCGTCGCAGTCGTCGTCCTCGAGGTTGCAGGTCTCGGACACAGGCTCCGCCGCGTCGCAGGGGTTGAGCCCCTCGTCGGTGCAGACTCGCATCCCCTCACAGACACCGAACTCGTTCTCCGACGTGCAGGGGGTGGCGGCTTCCTCGATGACGTAGGACGGGGTGCAGTCGCAGACCCCGTCCGCAGGCAGGCAACGCTGGGTCCCGTCCAGGTCCTCGCATTGGTATCCGTCGGGGCAGTTCCCGTCGGGACATTCCGGGAGGCAGAAGGATCCCTCGCCGTCCAGGGGCGCGCAGCGGGTCTCCCCCGGGGCGGGCATCATCTGGCCGAAGCAGTCCGGTTCCCCGGCGCACGGCCGGCACATGTTGAAGAACTGCGGGATGCAGAGGAAGACCACGTCGGGGCCGGTGCCCTGTACCTGGAGGCAGGACCAGCCGTCCGGGCAGTCCTCGATGCACTGGTCCGTGCACACCGGGCCATCAGGACCGTCGACGCACCAGCCGGAGTCGCAGTCTCCGTTGTCCTGGCACGGGCAGCCGAAGCCGCCGGGGCAGGCGCTGGTGTCCTCGCAGGCGTCGCAGTCCTCCCCGGGGGGAGCGTCCTTGTCGGGGAACTCCTTCCAGGTCACGTCCCAGCCTTCGGGGAGGTCGTCGAGCGCTACGTGATCGAGGTCCGCGTCGCCACCTGTGATGTCGTCTGCGGTGTCCACGCCTGGGAAGATTGGTTCGATCTTCGCGCCGTCGGTGCAGGCCGTCGTCAGGAACAGGGCCGCCAGGACAAGGCTCTTTCTACGCATGTCAAGACCTCCGGGGTCCAGCCAATCGGGATCTGGGTTGTGCAGTTCTTCATTATATCCGCGTCCCGCAGCATGTGACAACGGTGAATTGGTTGAACCGCTTGCGCGGGTTACGTACCATGGGCAGGTCGTACGGTGTCGCCCGGGAACCCACCTCTTGCCTTGGAGGGTGCACGATGCCTCGTTTCCCGCTCCCACTGTTCGTGATCCTGCTCGCGCTGACCTTGACCTCCTGCGAATCCAGCTGCGGCGATCATGTCTGCGATCCCCCCTCCGCCGACACCGAGTCCATGCAGCAACCCATCGTGGGCGGTCAGCTCGAGACGGGCTACCCCGCGGTCGGCGTGGTCCTCAAGGCCGGGGGGGGGTGGGGCTCCATGTGCACCGCCACCCTGATCTCGCCCAAGGTGGTCGTCACCGCTGCCCACTGCACGGGCTACGGCACGCCCAACACGTTCTTCGTCGGCAACGACATCGAGGGTTACGGCCAACAATACGACCTCACCAACTTCATCACCCACCCGAACTATGCGACGGTCACGGAGAACTACGCGCAGATCTCGCACCACGACATCGCTGTGGCGATCCTCAAGAACCCGGCGGCGACGACGCCCATGCCCTACTTCACTCAGAGCCTCAACGGCTACCAGGGGACCTCGGTGAAATTCGTGGGCTTTGGCACCACCAGCGGCACGTCGAGCAACTCGGGCAAGAAACGCAGCGTGAGTTCGAGCATCGGCGACGTCTGGAGCGAGGGGTGGTGGAACTACACCAACCCGAACAATCCCAAGAACACCTGCCAGGGCGACTCCGGCGGTCCGGGGTTCATGAATGTGGGCGGCGTCGAGACCGTGATCGGCGTGGTGTCTTCCGGCGACCCCTACTGCGTGGAGAGCGGCTACAACACCCGCACGGACACCAACGCTGCGTGGATAGCGCAGATGATCAACACCTACGATCCAGGGGGCACGACGCAGGAATGCGGCAACGGTGTCTGCGACGCGGCAGCGGGCGAGTCCTACCAGAGCTGCCCCCAGGACTGCGGCGGCGGCGGGGGCTGTGACGGCATCACCTACGAGGGCTGCTGCGACGGCGACATCCTGAAGTACTGCGAGGACGGCCAACTCACCGAGGGCGCGTGCGAGGCGGGCACCTGCGGTTGGGATGCGAGCGGCCAGTTCTACAACTGCGGCATGGACGGCGGCGCGGATCCTTCCGGGGCCAACCCCAAGGCCTGCGGTGGGAGCACGGGGCCGGTCTGCGGCGACGGCTCTTGCGACGGCGGCGAGACCGGGACGTCCTGCCCCGCGGATTGCGGGACGGTCGGACCGATCTGCGGCGACGGGTCCTGCGACGCCGGTGAGACCACGACGTCATGCCCCCAGGA
Source organism: uncultured Myxococcales bacterium (assembly GCA_964576155.1). Classification (GTDB taxonomy): domain Bacteria; phylum Myxococcota_A; class UBA9042; order CAIXZC01; family CAIXZC01; genus CAZNWW01. The sequence continues at coordinate 8,315 of CAZNWW010000122.1, forward strand.
TTGCGGCGACGACGACCCGGTCTGCGGCGACGGCTCCTGCGACGCCGGTGAGACCGAGGCGTCCTGCCCCCAGGATTGCGGCGGCGTCGACCCGGTCTGTGGCGACGGCTCCTGCGACGCCGGTGAGACCGAGGCGTCCTGCCCTGCGGACTGCGGCGGCGGCGCCGCCGCTTGCGAAGGCGGCATCACCGCGGCGGGCTGCTGCGAGGGACAGACGCTGGTGTTCTGCGCCGCCGACGGCCTCAAGGTAGCGGATTGCAGCACGGACCAGGCCTGCGGCTGGGACGCGACATCCGGGGCCTACTCCTGCGGCACCGCAGGGGATACGGATCCTTCCGGGGTCAACCCCCACTCCTGTGCGGACATCGACGTCCCGACCTGCGGGGACGGCACCTGCAGCCCTGACGAGGGCTGCGAGTCCTGCGCCGCGGACTGCGGCGAATGCCCGGTCGCGGGCGAGGACGTGGTGGACGGGGATACCCTCAGTGGTTTCATCCTCGACGACGTCCTCGGTG
>CAZNWW010000123.1:0-7048 GCA_964576155.1 uncultured Myxococcales bacterium
GCCCACGCCCTTGCCCGGGATCCCCGCGCCGCGGACCCATACGGGCCTGGTTCCGAGGTCGTCGAAGATCCGTGCCACGTCTCCAGGGGTCTCGATGAGCTCTGTCCTGGGCACCGGGAGCCCCGCGTCTCGGAAGAGTCGCCAGGAGAGCCACTTGCTCTCGCCGACCTCGAAGGCCTCTGGGGATGGCAGGAAGACCGGCGCGCCGAGCTCCTCCCGCCGGCGGGAGTAGATCTCCCCCTCCACGCTGTTGTTTGGGAGGATGAAGTCCACCCCTTCTTGATCGACGAGGTCCCGGATCGCCGCCACAAAAAGATCTTCGTCGCTCCATCGGGGCAGAGGGACCCGCACGTCGGTTTCGGCCAGGTGGATGTAGAAGGGGCTCGCGTCGCCCCCGACGGTGCGAACGCCGCCCATCTTCAGGGAGCGGGTCATGTTCACTGCCCCGGGACCCCCCGCCCCCGCCAGAAAGACCGTGGTCTGTTTTTCCCTCATGTGCCGTCCAACTCGAAGTACTTGCAGAAGATCCACCGGCCCCCGTCGTCCCTGCACCGCAGGTCCGGGGTGCGCATCATGTGGTTGGGGTAGCCCAGGGAGCAGCGTCCGTCCCCATGGACGGCGTGGGTGCAGTAGGCGCACCGGTATCGGAAACCGTGGGCCAGAGTCTCCCGGCGGAACCGGACCTCCCGCGCCGCGCTTTCGGTCACTTGCAGGCCTCGGCCAGGACCACGACCGCCTCCCGGATGCGGGTGTCCGGGGCAAGGGTGTCCGCCTGGTCCAGGAGCGTCTGGCCGTCCTCCAGCGCACCCGTCGCACATGCGTACCAACCCGCCGCGGCCTTCTCGCGCCAGCCCACGGGCTCGTCGGGACCCAGGGGTGCGGCCTGGGCTGTCTCGCCGAAGCGGAGGAGGGTCACGAAGAGGGCCAGGCGCAGCTCGTCTCGCCCGTAGTCACGCAACGCGCCCCGAAGGTACCGCACCGCCGCGTCCCGGTCCCCCGCCCTGCAGTGAATCGCCGCGGCCCAGGTCGCCACCGGAAGGGTGGGCACCAGCAGGTCGCCGAGCGCTGCCAGCAAGGGGGCTTTGGCCCGCACGTAGCGGTCCATGAACTCCCGGGCCTGCTCCACGTCCAGCGCTTCGCTGCGCAGTACCCTGGAGGCCCGGGCGAGGACATCGGCCATGCGCTTCTCCAGGTCTGCCCCCGCGCCGGCGTACTCGCCCTTTGTGGCGAGATCCCTGACCGTCGTCAGGTCTGCCGGGAACCTGGAAGGGGGGAGGGGCTGGGTCCACATCAGCGCGCAGAGCGCCTCGGGGCCGGGATCTGCTGCGTCCGCCGGGGCCGGGAGGAGCAGGAATATCACCAAGAGGATCTTCACGGTCCACCTCGTCGTTGAGAACTCATTCTAGCCCCCGCCCCCGCCCGGCGGCAAGCTACTCCTTCTCGAGACGCAGGCTCGCGTATGGGACGCGGTTCTGACAGAAGGAGGTGGTGGTAGTGACCAGGGATGCGGCGACCTGGTATTCCGTCAAGACACCCAGCGCGCCATCGGACTCGGCCCTGGCGAGGAGCGTATCCAGATCGTCCTCCTCGTCGGCCTCCGTGAAGTCGGCCCGTATCCAGCCTTCCGCTGTGCGGATCTCGAAGGGGGCGCAGGCGCATTGTGGTGGGTTGTAACGGATCAGGGCCCGGCCGTCGGCCTCGTCCAGCGCCAGGGCCACCGCGTCGACGGCGGTGATCTCGCGGACCGTCCGTCCGCGGCCGGCGCAGGAGGCGACGAGCAGGAAGGTGGCCGCGAGAATGACGAAGGTACGCATGGAAACCTCTTTTTTGGGCCTAGAGGTAGACAAACAGGATCACGGTAAGGCACCAGGCTGTGCCCACCGCGAGGAACTTCCAGTCCGACAGCAGTCCATCCGTGGGGCTGCGCGGGACCGTGGATCTGACCATAGCGTCGAAGCGGAGCTGCCCCAGGGCGACCAGGGGCGCGGTCCAGACCAGGGCTGTCGTGCCGAAGTTGTCAACGGCCCGGCTCGACAGGGTGTAGAGGACGTACGAGCCCAACGCAAGAGCGCCGCTCAACCGGAAGAGGACGCGCGCGGCGCGAGCCGAGTAATAGCGCAGCACCTTCCGCCCTCCCCCGTCCGGGACCACGGCGAGTTCGTGGAGCCGCTTGCCCAGGCCCAGGTAGATCGAGATGAATAGCGTCACCAGCAGGATCCAGCCGGAGACCTCCACCGGGATCGCCAGACTGCCCCCGAACACCCGCAGGAGGAAGCCCAGCGCGATGACGGTCACGTCCACGTAGGCGATGTGCTTGAGCTTGATCGTGTAGGCCACGTTCAGGAGCAGGTAGGAGGTCAGCACCCCAGCGAAGGACCAGCCGAGGACCATCGCTCCTCCCGCCGCGACACTGGCCAGGACAAAGGCTGCGGTGAGCGCAATTCGTTCGCCGAGCTGTCCGGCGGCGATGGGTCGGTGTCGTTTCTCCGGGTGGCGTCGGTCCTGCTCCACGTCCTGCAGGTCGTTGAAGAGGTAGACCGCGGAGGACGCGAGGCAGTAGAGGACCGTCGCCCACAGGGCCGCGCCCAGGGCATCCAGGTCCGTGGCCCGTTTGGCGAAGATCAGGGGTGCGAGGACGAAGAGGTTCTTCACCCACTGGCGGGGCCGAACGCTCGTCAGCAGGTCTCGCAAGGGGAGGGCCATCACGCTCCGTCTCCGGGGGTTCGGGACGATCGGCCGGATTGTGCCAGAGTCCGCCAGGCATGTCGAGGGACTTACAGGGCTCGGGCGGCGGTCACCACGGCCGCAACCCGGATTCCGCCGGCCCGGAGGGTTCGGGCCGCCTCCCGGGCCGTAGCGCCGGTGGTGAGTACGTCGTCCACCAGGAGCACCGTCCGTCCGTCCAGACAGGTCGTGGCCCGTCGGCGCAGCGCGAACGCCCCCTCCACCGCGGCTCGTCGCCCCGCCGGATCCCGCCCGCCCTGTCCTCCGGTGCGGCGGATCCGGCGCAGGACGTCGCGGACCGGCAGGCCCCACGCCCGGGCCAGGTGGCCGGCCAGGAGACCCGCCTGGTTGTACCCCCGGGTGCGCAGATCCCGGGAGTGGAGGGGCACGGGGACCAGCACGGCGTTCGCGACTGGAGAGGTCGGCCAGCGCGTAGCGATGCGTGCGGCGAGGATCCGGGCGATCTCTGGCCGCCCGGCGTGCTTCAAGCGCACGATGGCGTCCGCGAGGGCGGCGCCGTACGCGTCGGTTGCCATGACCCGCAGACCGCCCTCTACGCTGTCCGTGGCGGTTTCGTGCAGGGGCGTCAGGGAGACAGCGCAGATCTCGCAGAAGGCGGCGCCGCCAGGGCCTGTCAGCGTGTCACAGGCCGAGCACCGTAGCGGAAAGAACGCGTCGAGGATATCTTCCAGTTTCATACCTGTTTATTCGAAGCGGGGGCTCCCGGGGGAAGCGTGTGTCAGGCGTGGCTGTCGTGGTAGGGGTGGTTGTTGAGTATGGCGAAGCCCCGCCAGATCTGCTCTGCGAGGACCACAGTGGCCAGGTCGTGGTTCAGGGTGATCCGACCGAACGCGACGAGGTGATCCGCCCGGGCGCGCAGCGCATCGGTGAGGCCGGAGGGCCCCCCCACCAGGAACACGAGGTCGCGTCCTGTGTTGCGTGCTCCGTCGATGGTCTGCGCGAACCATCGGGAATCCACCGGCTTCCCTCGGGAATCTGCGGCCACGAGGATAGCGCTCCCGGGGATGGCTCGATCGAGCAATGCCGCCTCTGCGTTTTTTCGCTGCGCGGCGTCCCGGGCCTTCTTGAGCGCCGGCCCGGTGACCTCTGTGAGTTCAATGCGTCCGTAGCGGCGGGCGTGGCGGAGCCAGGTGTCGGTGAGTTCTGCGGCCGCGGTCTCCTTGAAGCGTCCCGGTCGAATGAGACGGATCATCAATCCTCGTCCCAGCCCTCGTCGTCCATGGGGTCGGCCTCGAGGCGGATGGGGAGGCGGGGTGCGTCGTCGAAGAGGCGCTCCAGATCGTACAGCTCCCGGAGGAACTCGTGGAAGACGTGGACCGTGACCGCGCCGAAGTCCTGCAGGATCCAGCGACCATGGGTCCGCCCCTCGGTGGTGGGCGCAGGCAGGCCCGCCTCTGCGGTTGCATCCGCAAGAGCCTCAGCGATTGCACGGACGTGGCGGTCGGAGGTGCCGGTGCAGATCATCATCACGTCGGTGTAGAACACCGTCTTGCGGACATCGAACGCGACGATGTCTCTTGCCTTCCGGGCCCAGGCAGCCTCTGCGAGGAGCTGGACGAGGTCCATGTCCAAGGGAATCGGGGTCGGTTCTGTCATGCACCTCTCCGTGCCTTGACGTAGCCGCGCAACGCCGAACCGAAGATGCCCAGGGTGATCAGGACGATAACAAGGGGCAGGGCCGACATTGGCGCGGCGGGCCAGTTGTCCTCGGGTATGTCGCCGTCGAGGATCAGGCAGATCTCTTCCTTGGGGACTTTGGACTGCTGAGAGAAGAAGCCCAGCAGCGCGTCGTAGCGGTGCGGAATGTCATCACCACGCATGAGCCGTCCGTCACCCTTCATGGAGACCATCACGTCCTCCGGGTGAGCCCTCTTGCCGATGACGAGCCAGCTGTCGAAGGCGTCCAGCACGGGTGTCGTCAGGAGGTAGGCGTCCTTCTCAGGGATCGGCTCCGGGGTTTTGACGATGCAGTGTGTGAGCGGTGAGAAGTAGAAATAGTCCCCCTGGTCGGTCTTCAGAGAGTCGATGGCGGGGACATCGTTGGTGAAGCGCACCCGGGTGTGGCTCTCCAGGGCTTCCACCCGCTGCCGGGCCCCGTCGTCGCTGCGCAGGTCGCCGAGCTCCGTGACGGGGACGCTTCGGTTCAGCCAGTATACGAGGTTGGGCTGTGCCATGCGGATGAAGTAGATCGAGAGGAGCACGCTTACGAGGACCACCGCGCCCCGCAGGCCCAGCTTGAGACGGGCCTCGCGGATCCTGCCCAGGCGCTCGAAGTCTTCCCCGGAGTCGATCCAGCCCGGCCCCTCTTCCGCCAGCCGCTCGAACAGTTCGTCGTCCTTCCAGTCGTCGGCCATGGAATCGTCGTCTCCCTCCGGGTCAGCGACGGTAGCATACCATATGGATGAAAGGAACCGTCGATTCGACCTTGCCCCCGAGGGGGGGCATGGCTACAATCCCCCCCTCGGAGGAATGATGCAGGGCTTTCGAAAACTCTCCTTCGACCGGCTCATCTGGTGGGGTCTCGTAACCGCAATCCTGTTCGCACCGCTCGCGGTGGGGACGCTGCATACGTCCACCCGGGCGGTCCTCTTCCTGATCACCGGGTCCCTGGGCCTCTTCCTGGCCGGGTCCTTCTACCAGTCCGGCGCCCGGGTCTACTTCGACGGCTTCGTCCTCTGGCTCCTGCTGGTGGGCGGCATCCTGCTGTTCCAGGTGATCCCCCTCGAACCGGAGACGCTGGAGAGCTGGTCCCCCTTTGCCGCGAACATCCATGGGGACATGGCGGAGATGGTCGGCGGCGAGCCGGTGACCTGGATCTCCCTGGACCGCTCGGAGACCCTCCTGTCACTTGGGCACCTGGTGGCCTACCTCGTGTTCTACCTGGTCGCGTTCAACTACTCCCTGCGGGAGTCCAACGCCCGGCGGATCGCCGGAGTCGTGGCATCCCTGGGGCTCATCGGGGCGGCCGTCGGGCTCCTGCATACGGTCAGCGGGTCGGAGAAGGTCCTCTGGTTCTACACCCCGGAACTCACCGAGGATCTGCAGCCATTCACCACCTTCCTCGTCAACCCGAACCACGCCGCGGCTTTGTTCAACCTCTCGGCCCTGGTCTTCCTGGGCATGGGCAGGGACGCGAGCGCCGCCCGGCCGCGACTGGTCTACAGCCTCCTGTTCACCATCGCTGCAGCGGGCACCCTGGCGACCTTTTCGCGGGGCGGAATTACGGCCCTGGGTGTGGCCATGGCCCTGTACTTCGTCGGCGGGAGCCTGTCCCCCGCTACCGGCGAGGAGACCACGGGTTTCACCTCCGGAGCCTTCGTCCTGGGTTCCTTCCTCCTCGTCCTGATTGCGGGGGGCTTCCTCGTGGGGGTTGACGTCCTCGAGGGCCTGATGCAGGACCACGGCGTCAAGATGCCGACCCTGGCGGAGGTGAAGTTCTCGTCCTGGACCGACGCCCTGGTCCTGGCCCACGACTACCCGGGGGCCGGGATCGGGCGAGGCGCGTTTGGCAGTGTCTTCACTGCCTACAACAGCCAGAACCCGATCCTGGTATTCCACTTTGTGGAGAACGAGGGCCTCCAGGCGGTAGTAGACTTTGGCGTCACCCTCGCCGTACCTCTGCTCTTCCTCCTGCTCATGGTGGTCTTCCGGCGGTTGATCTGGGGGATGGGTCAGGCGCTCGGCATCGGGCTCTCCTGCGGCATCTTTGCCGTGGGGATCCAGAACCTGGCGGACTTCAGTCTCGAGGTGCCCGGGGTTGCGATCCCCACCCTGGCGATCCTCGCAGCCCTCTCCGGGGGCTGGCGCCACAAGCAGCGTCGTAAGGTCCTGGCGCATCTGCGGATCGGGGCGCTTCGGTGGCTCCTCATCGCCGTGGCCCTCTTCGCGGTGCCGCTGGCGGTGAACTTCTGGCACGCGCACCACGGGGTCGCCACCGCCCGCGCCGTGGTCCGCGCCGCCGCGGCCCACCCCGACCTCTCGCTGGACGAGCGGATCCACGTGGAGGCCTTTTTAGAGGGCTCGCTCCAGGAGCACCCCACGGACGGTGATCTGGCCTTCCTCGGCGCAGCCTTCCATCAGCGCTGGGGCTCTCCCGGCCGGGCTGAGGTTCTTCTGGCTCATGCGGGTCGGCGGGCGCCGCTCTCGTCGGGTGTACACCTGGCGCGTGCGCTCCTTCAGAAACAGGAGGGGGATCTTCGTAGAGCCGCCAAAGAGCTGCTCTGGGTCCTGGATCGCTTCCCCCTCCAGGCGGAGAAGATCTACCGCCTCTTCATCCTCTGGAAGATCCCCTTTCCCGTGCTGG